>JACCSM010000610.1 GCA_013698525.1 Rubrobacteraceae bacterium | reverse complement strand
CACTACGGGCGGATGGCGAAGCTCGACGATAAGGTGATGTTGTTCGCCAACCCCGAAGACGCGGCCGAACTCCTCGGTTTCGATCTCCCGGAAGAGGAAGACGAACCACAACTACCCGGCTGAGCCACTGAGAGAGGGGGCGGTTTCCACTGGAAGCCGCCCCCTCTCTTGCGACATGACACAGGTGGTGACGCGCCCAATACCCGGCGTGCTGCTAAGCGTCTTTGGAGAGCACCCTGACGACGCTCCTGGAGGTAGGCAGGCGCCCCACGCCCGACCATTTCATGCTGAGGATACCGCCTCCCTTGCCGACGTAGGAGACGATCACGGAGGTGGGCTCTCCGGCCTCGAAGCTGACCATCAAGTGGTACTTGCCGTGACCTGCCATGACCGCGTCGGGGCGCTCGTCTTCCGTCCTGACCTCCCACCCCAACTCGGCGAGGACCAGTTCCACGTCCTCTCTGCTCTCAGCCATACGCTTCTCCTATCGGCCGAGATCCCGCCTCTCCATTTGCTCCATCAGGTCCTGCTCTTTCAGCTCAATTAGCCCTTCCTTGAACTCCTCCGGAGTGTTGGATCTCTGGAAGAGCAGGCCAACGTCTTCTATGTCTTGCTTGTTCGTCAAGACGAACTCCCAGCCGTCCTTGAGGTGCAGCTTGTCGAAGGCGCAGATCGCCAGCACTATGGTGTGCCAGGGGTCCTCGATGCCGGTCTCCTGGAGCAGGAGGTGGTGCAGCCTGGCCGCGTTGAGGGTGCGCTCCTCGAACTCCTTGACGAGTAGTTCTCCATTTTCGTCCTCTGACATCTCCGGCTCCTTTCTCGGATACGGGGGATCTTACCCATTTCCCTTGACGAGTACCCCGTCGGACCTAGACGAGGTAGAGGTCGTGATGCCCGTGCTCGAGCAGGATTTTCGAGGCGTCGAAGAGGCTGATGGTCCCGGTCTCCTGCTCGGGGAATGCGGCGCTGAACTCCTGATCGCTGTGTTTCTTGATTGTGGCTTGCCATTCGTCTTGCTCCGCCGTGATCTCCTGCTCCCAGGACATCTCGCGCAGCACTTCTCTTGCCTGCGTCATCGTCTCTATCCTGGGCAGACTCCGCATGCTGGTAGGTCCTCCCTCCTCGCCCTTCTCTTTCAGGACATTATGCCAAAAGTTATCTGTAGACGCGCTCACACTCCCGCCCGTCTGGTTAGAGAAGCCGGATCGCCAGGTCAGCCGAGCTTGAATGGGTCACGAGTCTGGCCGGAGAGCTCGACCCACACGGATTTCACCTGGGTGTAATCCTTGAGGGACTCCAGGCCGTTTTCGCGGCCCATGCCGCTCATCTTGTAGCCGCCGAATGGCGTGTTAAACGAGAGCGTGCGGTAGGTGTTGACCCAGACGGTCCCGGCCCTGAGTGTGTGCGCCACGCGGTGCGCTTTCTGGATGTCTCGGGTCCAGATCCCCGCCGCCAGACCGTAGCTCGTGTCATTGGCCTGCTTGATGAGTTCCTCCTCGCTCTCGAAAGGTATGACCGAGAGCACGGGGCCGAAGATCTCCTCCCGCGCCACCCGCATGTCGTTGTTGACCCGCGTGAAGATCGTCGGCTCGATAAAGTAGCCGTCCTTGAGCTGTTCGGTCTCCGGCCTCTTCCCACCATAGACCAGCTCGGCGCCTTCCTGCCGTCCCACCTCGATATAGCTTTGCACCTTGTCGAGTTGCTCCTCGAAGGCGACGGGACCCATCTCGGTCTCCATCTCGAGGGGATCGCCGAGTTTGATCGTCCCCGCTTTCTCCAAGAGCCTTTCCACCAGCTCATCGTGGGCCCGCTCGTGAACGAAGAGCCTCGAGCCGGCGATGCACGTCTGACCCGTGGCCGCGAAGATGCCGGAGACCACGCCGTTGTTCGTGGCTTCGAGGTCCGCGTCGTCGAAGACGATGTTCGGCGACTTGCCGCCCAGCTCCAGGCTGACCTTTGCGAGATGGTCGGCCGCGTCTTTCATCACGGCTATGCCGGTCTGCGTCGAGCCGGTGAACGCTACCTTGTCTACGCCTGGGTGGCGCACCAACGGACGGCCAGCCTCCTCTCCGAAGCCCGTGATCACGTTGACGACGCCTGGCGGGAAGCCCGCCTCTTCGAAGAGCTTCGCGAATTCCAGGATGGAGGCCGGCGTCTGCTCGGCGGGTTTCACAACTACCGTGCAGCCCGCGGCGAGCGCTGGCGCCAGCTTGAAGGTCAAAAGGAGCAGCGGCGAGTTCCACGGCACGATGGCGCCGACGACCCCAATTGGCTCTCTTCTCGTGTAGACGAAGAAGTTCGGCTTATCCGAGGGGATAGTCTCGCCCTGGATCTTATCCGCCGCCCCAGCGAAGTAGTAGTACCACTCGGCCAGCGCCCCCAACTGGCCGCCCATTTCCCTGAGGAGTTTCCCGTTGTCCGTGCTCTCAACGGTAGCCAACTCTTGCGCGTTCTCGGCCAGGAGGTCAGCGAGCCGCCGCATCAGGCGCGCCCGCTCGGTGCCGGTCATCGTGCCCCAGGGTCCTTCGTCGAAGGCCGCGCGGACGGCTCTTACAGCCCGGTCCACGTCCTCTTCGTCCGCCTCGGGGGCGGTGGTCCACACCCGGCCCGTGTACGGGTTGATGCTCTCGAAGGTATTTCCGGAGAGGGCGTCTACCTACTCGCCCCCGACCAGCATCTTGTAATCGCGCATCTCGCCGGACGCTGGGGCTTCGATCAACCGCGTCTCCACGTTCTCTCATCCTCAGGAGCCACCACCAGCGCAACATTATAGACGAGGAATGTCCCGCTCTCCCGGGAAATCGGGCTCTGTACGCCACGAGCAAACAGAGCCCTACGCCGCCGGCAACGGCTACTCGCACGTGGCTTTCACTGTCGACGACCTCGAAGGCCTGGTGTCGAGGTCGCGCTCCAACCCAAGATCATGACGATCGAACGGAGATCCTTCCCACTCTACTTCCGGCTACGCGGCGCCGGCGAGCTTGCGGCGCGTCTCGTCCGCGTCCATGCCGGACAGTCGTAGCAGGTTCTCGCCCAGGATCTTTCGCTTGGCCTGCTCGGTGAGCGGCGGGTAGCCGTAACCTTCGACCATATCCTGCGGGATCTCGAAGTTCCAGAAGGCGTCGAGCGCCCACTTGGGATGCCAGATCGGGGCTTCGGAGCCGTAAATGATCTTGTCCTCCCCGCACCAGAACATGAGCTTGCCGATCCACTCCGCAAACTGCCGGGGCGAGCGCGCCACGAAGTTTATGGTGGCCGCGATGGAGGCGTAGAGGTTCGGGTAGCGCACGAGCTGCCAGCACGTCTCGTCTATGAACGGGAGGCCGACGTGGAAGATCACGAAGTTTATGTCAGGGAAGTTCGCCGCCGCCCCGTCCATGTCCCAAGTCTGGGTCGCCTCTACGGGTTGCGGCCCGAGCGGCACGCCCTTGTGGACTCCGATGAGATTTATCCCCAGCTCCTGCGCCTTCTCGTAGACGGGGAAGGCGATCTGTGGGTCGTCCATGCGCCAGGGGAAGGGTTCGCCGTAGTCGTAGCGGACGTTGTAGAACTTGAACGCCTTCGCCCCGTACTCCTTGACCTGCACCTCCATCTCGTCCAGCGCGCGCTTGCCCTCCAGCGGGTTGACCGTACCCCAGAAAACGGTGCGATCCGGGTTCTCCTGAGTCAGCTCCACGCACCGCTCCCAGGGTGAGAGGCCGTCGTGGAAGAGGTCTGTGAGGGGGAGGGGCATGGCGACGAGCATATCAGTATCTGACTCGTCGAAGACCATGCGCGAGATCTCCTCGGTGCTCCACTCCTTGAGGAACTCCTCCGCCGAGAGCTTCGGCTCGTTCTCGGGGGTAAGGACGTTGTGGAAGGCGAACAGGTGTTGGCGGAACAACTCGCCCGCGTTGCCGATTGCGTTGGATGAATCGAAGTTGAACGGGTGGGCCACGCAGTCGAAGACCAGTACGTCGTCCTTTATCATGGGCTCTCTCCTCTCAGCCTTGCCTCGCGCAGCGGCGCGAGCTTCTCCAACGGCAGGCGCAACTTCTCGCGCGCTCCTTCGCTCATCCGCTCCGGCGTCCAGGTCGGGTCCCACACGACCTCCACGTCCACCTCATCCACACCGGATAGATTCCCGACCTCTTCCTCGACCATCTCCAGAAGCCGCGAGGCGAACGGGCACCAGCCGGTGGTGAGGACCATCTCGACGCTCACGCGCCGGTCTTCGATCCGGATGGACTCGATCAAACCCATGTCCA
>JACCSM010000602.1 GCA_013698525.1 Rubrobacteraceae bacterium | reverse complement strand
CGACGGCGTGCTGGTTCCAGATCGAGTAGATAAGGTCGCGCTCTATGAGATCCTTGTTCTCGTCGTTTGCCAAAGCCATCAAGAGCGTGCCGTAACCGTTGTTCATGTGCCGCGACTCGTCGGACTGAACCGAGAGGAACACGGTGGGCAGCAGGTAGTCGCCGTTGGCCGCCGCCTCGGAGGGCATCGCCACGAACAAGGTGTTCGTGAAGGCCGTCTCCGCCACGACCTGCAGGTAGATGTTGCACGCCGTGAGCGCGTCGCCGGTGGTAAAGCCCTCGCCGAACTGCCTACCGATAGTACCCGCGTAGTTGTTGGAGAAAGCCTTCTCGGTGATGTCGAATCCGGCAGGGTCGATGTAGTTCCTCATGTACTCGCGCTTGAGGTTCATCTGGATCGTCGAGTGGCGAACCTCGTCGATCATCTGGAATGCGAGCCCGTTGTGGATCTCCGGGTTCGGCACGGCCTCCGTCAACAGCGGCATCGCCCTGGCAGCCGATATCTCCGGGAAAGGAATGATGCTCAAGAAGAGCTTCTGCCACTCCATCCACCGCGGCTGCACCTGACGCCACATGTTCCCGCGGATCGCAGCGTCAACGGCACCGTAAACCCGGTGGTCCTTCTCCTCCTGCATGGGGAAGTAGGACTGCAGGACCTGCTTCATCGGATCCTTCTGCCCGCCCTCTTTGAACGTGTAGTCGGTCTTGTACTTGGGATCCTTCTCTACGAAGGTCGGCTCCCAGGAAAGCTCCTGGATCTTCGCGTGAGCCTTGGAAACGCTTTTGCGCGCCACTAGCTACACTCACTCCTTTCGGTCAATGGTCCCCTCCTCAACGCATAATTCTCTGCCGTGCCCCTATCGCCCCCTTTGTGCGTCCTGAATCAATCTTTGGGAACATGATATGATCACTACACCACAGTGGCAACAACTTGAGGACGATTTTTCCAACAATGTGCGAATCCTCACGGAAAAGTTTCGCGACAGCCAAAATCCGGGGAAGATAGAGTTTGCGTTGAGGGGAATAGCAGGAGGAGTTGAGGGATGTCAATTATGGGGGCTAACCATCGGGACGAGGGTACCGGTGATCCTGCGGTAAGCGAGGTACCGGTCGCTTCCAAGTTCAAGAGCGTAAGGCGGGTCTTCAGGATCATGGACCTCGTCAGCCAGCGGGGGGAGAACCTGACTGCCAAGGAGCTGGCCAGGGAGTTGAACACCAACCTCTCCAGTTGCTATTACCTGCTCAACATACTCGCCGACGAAGGATATATTCAGAAGATTGCCGGCGGGGGCTACAGGATCGGCCCGGCCATCCCCCTGCTCAACGAAGGTTCGAGGAGGTACTTCGACTCTACGATCGAACCGATCGTCACGGAGCTTGCGCGGCGGGCCCAGAGGCACGCCTACGCCGCGGTCCTTTCGGACGGGGAGGTGGTGATAACCCAGGCGAAGGCCCCGGAGAAGCGCCCTCTGGTGGGGGTGGTGGAGGGGTTTCACGGAGCCTCGCACGCGCTGGCGCTTGGCAAGGTGCTGCTGGCCGGCGCCGGATCCGAATACGTAGAGGAATACATAGATGCCCACGGGCTGGAGGCGTTTACGCCGCGGACCATCGTCCGCCCCAACCAACTGCACGCGCACCTCAACAAGGTCCTTATGGTAGGCGTGGCCACGGACTTCGAGGAGTTCGCGCAGAACCTTTGCTGTTACGCCGCGCCGGTCAAGAGTCGGGGCGGCAAGGTGGAAGGGGCCATAGGACTTTCGACCACGACCAGCCGGGTCCGCAGCGAAGGGCAGCAGTTGATCGAACTGGTACAGTGGGCGGCTACGGAAGCTACCGCATTACTCGTAGACGCGGCTTACGAGGGGAGGAACAGTGCCTGAATTGGAAGTAGATGGCGTGGGGACCTTCGACGTGGAGGAAGGCAAGCGGCTTGTTCTGGCTATCGAGGAGGATGCCAAGGTCGACATCATGCACGCGTGCGGAAGCTACGCCAAGTGCACCACCTGCCGCGTCGAGTTTCTGGAAGGCGAACCCGAGGACATGACCGAGGCGGAGATGATTATCCTCGATATGCGCGACCTCCTAGAGAAGGCCCGCCTCTCGTGCCAGATCTACCTGGACCACGACATGAAGGTAAGGCCGCTTATGACCGTGAGCGGCACCGACGCCAACGACCCCGGCGCCAAGCCCATGGAGGAGATCACACCCGAGCCCGAATGGATCGAGAGACCTTATTGAGAGACCCTCGAATACGATGGCCGCGCTTGCCCCGCGATCCGGAGTCGCTTATCATCAGCGCCAC
>JACCSM010000097.1 GCA_013698525.1 Rubrobacteraceae bacterium | reverse complement strand
GCCTTCCTGCCGGATCACACCCCACCCCATCGTCGCCGTCCCTGGGTCTATGCCGAGTATGGTGTGTCCCCTGCCACCGGCTGAGATCATGGCCTAAGGTTACCCTCTCCCGCCACCGATTGCACCGGATTCTACATGTTGTGTGTGCCTCGGACGACGCAACTAGAGCATTTCAGCAAGCTCCGGCCTCGCCTTCGCTTGTCAGCATTTCAGTTTGTCAGCTTTTTGTTCACGGCGCTGTCAGAACAAGCCAGGTAGACGCTCATTTAGGTAGTCTGGCAGGTTGGATTCCTCGACCAGGCGCCCGAAGAAAGTACCGTCGTCCGAGACGGTCAGGGGGTCGAGGTGCAGCGGGATCAGCAATCCGGAGAGGGGCACCTGGAGCGCCATTATCTCGGCCAGACGGGGGGCGGTCGATCCTTCTGCGGGGCCAGACGGAAAGTGCGGCCGGATAGCCGTGTCTAGAGGCTCCTCGTGATCCAGCAGCAGAGTCCACTGCGGCCCGGCACCCGCCAGAGGCGCAGGCGCCTCCTCCAACCGGCGCGCCAGTTCGGGCAGCCGGCCGAGCCCGTCACGCAGCCTGTCTCTGGCCTCGCGCAGCGTCAGGGCGCCAACTACGGGGTCGGCGCTCTCTTGAGAAAGGTTCAGCACCCGCTCCGCCGAACCCACCCTCCAGCGTTCCGTACCGGGCCCGAAGTGGCCCATCAGACGCTCGTTGCCGACACGGGGAACCCCGTCGATCACGACCAGGGCGATGTCGGTCTCTCTGGCTTCTAGAAATGCGGCGTAAGCGTCTGTGCTCCTCCCGTAGAGGACGGTGAAGTCGGCGCGTTTGCCCTCCTCTATCGACCCGAGAGCCTGATCCCACTTCAGGACCCCGGCGGCGTCCCGCGTGGCCATTGCCAGCAGTTCACGGTCGGGCAAGTCGATGCCTCTCTCGTCAGCCACGAGGCGGGCGACCTTGAGCTCCCCGAGCAGACTCTTGCTGCCGCTGGGGGACCAGTCCGAGCCGAGTGCTATGCGCACGCCGCGCTCTCTAGCCGCCCCCACGTCGGCCGTCTCCCCGTAGAGCAGCAGGTTGCTGAGTGGGGACCAGATCATCGAGCCACCGTGCTCGGCAAGGATGCCGAAGTCTTCGGGTTCGAGGGCTGCACAGTGGATGCCTGCGAGCGCGGGGGTGATCGCCCAGGTTCCGTCGGCTAGACGCAGGGCCTGGAAGTGCCCACGGGCCCTCTCGTCCTTACCCTCGCTCAGGTGCAGGAGCAGGCACGAGCTGTCCTGCAGGCGATCGAGGAACCTCTCGGCGTCCTCGGCTTCGACGTCGGAGATCTTCGTCGCTGCGTCAGGCAGGTCGCCTTCGCCGGTCTCCTCCACGTTGCGCACGACACCCCGGTAATGGCGCATTATGCCCTGGTTGCTGAAGAGTGCGATGCCCTGGGCCGTCGTCACGCCGCCGAGCAGGCACTTGCACTCCACGTAACGGACCACGGCCTCCACATAGCCCGGAGTCTTGCCAAGCACCGTCATCGGCCCGCTAATGAGCTTCCTGTAGTCAGGATGACGGCCCCACTGGTCCCTGTTGGTGTATAGCTCGGGCACCTTCCAGAGGGTGAGCGCATCGTAGCTCAGGTGGTTGTGCAAATCGATCAGACCGGGGTAGATCGTTCCCCTGGTCCCGATCACGGGCGCATCCTCGAAGCCAGGGGGCGGGGGCGAATCCGTGGGGGTGACGAATGCTATCCTGCCTCCGTCCACGTAGACGGTGCCCCGCGGCAACACAGTGAATGACGTGTCCATGGTCACCACGCGGCCTTCCAGCGCGTACTTTGTGGTGTGCTTAGGCATGGTTCAGCTCCTCGGGGCGATCCAGATCAGGGTGTGGCCGTCGTCGGGGTCGGGGCGGTCGACGCAATTGTTGTGACGGGGCGTGGCCGTGCGTCCCCACGAGTCGTCGCTGAACCATTCGGGCACGCCGAAGGGCAGATCCCCATGGGGGATGCGAGCGTAGTCTTCCTCGCGGAAGGTATCGGCGTAGTTGGGCGCCACGGGCTCTCCCTCGGGGTCGGCAGGCACGATCTCGCGCAGCCGCGTGACGGCGTCCCGCCAGGCCTCGAGGAGCTGCCCCGGGCTGCGGCTGCTAGGGTGGGGAACCTCGAAGACGGTGAGGTTACCCTTGCCTTCCCAGAGGTCCACGGCCTCCTGCGCCTGAAAGCCGAAGGCGATCACAGCCCGCAGTTCGGGACCCTTCACCCTATCGAAGAGCTCGTTGCGCCACGCCAGGTGATCCTCATCCCGGAGGATCTCGGGTCCCTTCCAGAAGCTACTGGGATGGAGCGCGTAGGCGAAGGCGTTGAGGCACAGGTAGGAGCGGGTAAGGCCGATCTTGGCCAGAAAGCCCTGTACGCGCTGGCCCGCGTCGCCCACCAGGGTCCTCATCGCTACACGTTCTGTAGGCCCAGGGTCCGAGGCCACGCAAAGGACGCGCGCGCTGCCATCGAGGCGGCCGCGGTAGAAGATCGGACCCCAGTCGTACCAGAAGTGCTGCTTGTGGGACGCGTAGTCAGGCACCCGCGCGAAGATCTCGGCGAACTCCGGCGGCGGTCCCGGATCGAACTCGGTCATGACTCCTCCACCTCCCATGCTCTGCGGTCGGCCGGCGGCCAACCGTGAGGTTCTTACATCATTCTCCCCGAACCGCGGCCTTCAGACATCCGTGTCTCCTTCCTGGTGGGAACGACGCTCCCACCACTAGCCCGGCCAGCGGACCGAGACGTTATCTGGCGTAATGAGAACAAGAGACGATGAATCCGCGATGAATCGTCGATGGATTCGTGGCCAATTGTGGATAGCCACGGCATCGAAACCTCGTCTCACCTCGAACGGGCGGGCAAGATTCCGTACCCTGATCCACGTACCTTCGGGGAAGTGAAACCAAGTCCGGATAGATACTAGCGCCACGATGGAGCCATCCATCGCCCACGAGCCTTCTCCTCGTAGTAGTGGATTCCCGCTTGCGCGGGAATGACGTGTAAGGGGGGGCCACCCATGTGTACGCGAGGCCCGAACGCGATCCTGTTCAAACGGACTCGGTAGAACTTCGCGAACTCCGGCCTGAGTCATCGGCGTTTCATTCCGGATTCATTCGAGATTCATCGGCGCATGTCACAGTAGAGCAGATCCATGAACGATCCTGGTCAGGAGGTGTTTCGGTTGCTTGCTAGGATGGCTTACCACCTCGACCCGGCTCGGATCGTTCCGGTTCGCGAAGCGCACCGTGGGTCCTGCAGGGCGCGGTAAACTGATAGGAAGGAGGTGACCATGACCGACGAAACGTTAGTCTCAGCCGAGGTGCTCTTACGCGAATCGGACCGGGCGGCGGGCGAAAGGGTCGCAAAGATGCTGACGGAGCTGGGCCTCGAAGTGCTGTCTGTGGGCAGCAGATCCGTCTCCATACGGGGATCGAAGCAAAGGTTCGAGTCTGTTTTCGGGTGCCGCCTGACCCCGTCCGAAAGGGTAGATTCTCCGGCGAGGGACTTCGGGCCGCTAGGTGGAGGGGGCTTCCGTGCCATCGAGCCGCCCAAGGTCCCGAGCGAGCTACGAGACGAAGTCGAGTCGGTCGAGATTCAACAGCCACCGCTCTTGTTCTGAGTCACCCCTCTCCGGAAAGGACGATCCATCGTGCAAGATGATTTCTCCTCCACGTTGAGCATCGAGGTATCGCTGGCCTCCCCCCCCGACGCAAACATTCTGTCCCCGTTTTCCGCCACCGCGCCGAATCCGAGGGCGTCCAACATAGACGCGTTCCACGCCGAACCGGCGCAGGTGGACCACGCTGCGGACGAGCTCAGGCGCCTGGGCTTCAGGGTCTTGATCGGCTCGCGCCTCTCGCTCTCCGTCGAGGGTCCGCCGGATCTCTTTACCGAGGTATTCGGCACCGAGCTGGAGGAGCGCTCCGTCCAGGAAGAGCGGGAGCAGGCCGCGCCCGCTATCCCTGCCGCCCAGAGCTTCCTCGCGCCGGCTCCACAGGCGGCGTGGGCTCCGCCGGACCCATTGTCTGGCCTGGTCGAGCGTGCCTACATCCAGCAGCCTTACCTCTTTTTCGAGAGTTCTTTGCCTCCGCGGGTGGACTACCACCATCTTCGGGTACCAGGCGACCTTTCCCTGCTGATGAACGCAAGCCGGGTTCACAGGAACGGGACGACCGGGCGGGGGGTGAAGGTGGCGATGATCGACAGCGGCTTTTACATCCAGCATCCTTACTACCTAGCCATGAACTACAACATGTCCAGAATCCTCGGGCCTGGTGCCACCGCCGTCGAACACGATGAGAACGGGCACGGCTCAGCGGAAGCCGGCAACATACTGGCGATAGCACCCGATGTGACCTTCATCGGCGTCAAGGCAGGCCCCAACCTGACCGCCGCCTTCAAAGAGACGATCAGGCAGAGTCCCGACATCATCTCGGTCAGCCTGGGCTTCGACCTTCGCGGGCCCGATGGCCTTCCGCAGCCTTCCTTGCCAGGCTTTCTCCGGGCCCTCGAAGCCGAGATCGCCGACGCCGTAGCTTCGGGGATCACGGTCGTCTTCTCCGCTGGCAACGGCCATATTGCCTTTCCAGGGATGCATCCCGACGTCATCTCAGCAGGCGGGGCGTTTATAGACGAGGACCTGGATATGCAGGCCTCCGACTATGCGAGCGCATTCAGTAGCGTGATCTACCCCGGCCGCAATGTTCCCGATGTGACGGGGCTGGTGGGCATGCAACCTCACGCGTCCTACATCATGCTCCCGCTCGAGCCAGGCTGCGAGATCGACCAGGATGGCTCGGCCGATGACGGCACCGGGGCTGATGACGGCTGGAGCGTCATCAGCGGAACATCGGCGGCGGCTCCGCAACTTGCGGGTGTGTGCGCCCTGCTGAAGCAGAAGAACCCTGGTCTCTCCCCCGCGGAGATCAAGGCCGTCCTGGCGCGTACGGCCAGAGACGTGACAACGGGACAGGCCAACGAAGCCTCCAACCCCGTACTGGTAGGAGATCGGGTGGAGTTCATCCCCATCGAGGCGGGGCTCGCCGCAGATGGCGCAACGGGTCACGGTCTCGTCGACGCCTTCGCTGCCTGGCAGCAGGTGTAAGTCGCACAGCGGGTAGGGGAAGGGTGCCCCTTCCCCTACCCGCGCTGGTCAGCATTTCAGCCAGTCAGCTTTTTGCTGAAGTGCTGAAATGCTTGCATAGGGGTGCAAACCTCTGTGCAACTTGCCCTACGGTAAGGTCTCGCAAGCCACGCCGTTGCCGTCCTCATCGAGCCGGTAAGGATCGCCGGGCGCGAGGTAGAATTGAGCCTCTTCCTGGGTCTCGAAGTCCTCACAGTCGTAGTCTCGTGCCGGGGCTGCGGATCTCGTGGCCTCGGCTTGCTGCGTGGTCTCCAGCACGGTCGAAGGTGGTTCGGTGCGTTCGGGGTCTTCCTTCTCGGGTTCGGGGGCTTTCGTCTCGGGCTCCGGCGTCTCGTCAGGCCCGATAACGGCTATGATGTCGGAGACCAGGTCGTCGCGCATCACGAGCATCCACTTCCCGTCTACCTCGACTATCTCCTGCGTTACGGAAGGGTTGACTTCAGGATCTGCCACGATGTCGCCATCCGCGTCGTAGAAGGTACGCGTCATCTGGAACGTCGCCCGATCGGAGCCCTCCGAAAGAGGTATGAGCCCGTCGAGGCTCACGTATCGTTTGCCCCACAGAGGCTCGTAGAAAGCCAGCCACTCGCCGAGCGTGATGTTCTGGACGGATGCCGGGTCGAACATCTCGTAGGCCTCCTCGTAAGCCTGTTCGTTGAAGTAAAGATGGTACACGCGCAGGTAATCGTCGGGTGGCACGTTCTCCAGATCCCTCTCCAGCAGATCGACGCCGGCACCGCCACCGGCAGTCTTTATCTCGAGCGCCGCAGGGATGATGCCGTTGGGCACTCGGAAGAACATGGTGGAGGCCCTTGTCTGGGCCGTTCCGAGCTCCATGCCGTCGGTACCGCCGGAAGGGGGTTCGATGGAGCTATCCTGATTGTAGGAATTACCCTGCTCATCGAGGAGCGTCGCCTTCGCCCCCGTGGTCAGCGGTGAACCGGAGATGTTCTGCACCAGATAATCTATGGCCACGTACTCGCTAGAGATGTTCCCCCGCGTTACGGGTTTCTTCCCGGGCCCTGATATGGCGTAGATGCGGTCTTTCGCCCGCACCTCGAAGATCCGGAAAGACAGGACCCCGGCCTCTACGCTGTCGCCGATCTCTCCGTCGGTCCCCGTGCGTTTCGGTGCAGGGTCCGGGCTGCGTTGTTTGGAGGCGCCGGCGATCACATCCTCTTCCCCGCCTTTCCCCTCATCCGCGGAAGAGCAGGCCGAACTCACCAGCAAGACAGCAAGCACAGCCGCGAGAGTCAGAATCTTCTTGATGCTGAGTCTCCTTCCAACCCTGCCGGAAAGGAAGCCACCCAAAGCAGGGCGCCCTACGAAACCACCTCCGCCATAGCCCTATCGGTTGCCTTCGACGAATAGAGTTTGGCCTCGCATTTCATCTCTTCTACCGTCCATTCTTCGACAGTACGGCTCGTCCTGATCACGTTCCGGTCCACGACGCATTGTACCCGCGCCGCTCCCTCTCTGGGCCCAACCGCTCTGAGCCGCAAAGCCTTGTGTATCTCTTCACGCCTGTGCCCCCAACATCTCCTGGAGCACCCTCTCTACGATCTGGCGCGGCTATGTCCGACTCGTCAAACAGTACCTTGCGCAAGGAGGAGATTACGCGCGCCACACGCGCGACTCCCCCGGTCCATCCACCAGCTCGATGCGCCACGGCTGCAGCATTAGCACCCCGAACTCGGGATTTTCTATCGTGCCCCAGATCCCGGCCGGGTCGTAGCCGACCGGCTCAGGCGAACGCACGAACATCCCCCACGTCTTGCGTTTGCCCTCTGCCGTATCGTCCCATTCGGCGCGGCAGTCAACGTAGAGGGGTCTCCAGACGTCTGTGTGGTCCAGATAGGAGAGCGAGAGGTAGGGGTTGCTGGCGAGGTGCCTGGTCTTGAGGGTGTTGCGCGTGGTGGCGATCCACCCGGTATTACCGTCCCAGATCGGGTGCCAGACCCTCGAGCGCGGCCGGCCACGGGCAGGATCATAGCCCCCTCCATAGGGCCTACCCGCACCAATGAAGACTTCGCCGCTCACATCGAGAAGACCATCGCCACCGACCCTGAGGGCGAGTGGATCTTCGTGGTGGACCAGCTAAACATTCACCAGTCGGAGGCGCTGGTAAAGCTGGTGGCCAAAGAATGCTCAATCGAGGTGCAGTTGGATGGGAAGGGCAATCTGGGGCACATAAAAGCGATGGCCTCGCGGCGCACTTTTCTTCAGAACCCAACTCACCGGATACACTTTGTCTACACGCCAAAACACACCTCGTGGCTCAACCAGGTGGAGTTGTGGTTTTCCATCCTGGTGCGTCGGCTGCTAAAGCGAGGGAGCTTCAACTCGGTGGAAGAGTTGCACCAGCGGATCCTTGAGTTCATCGAGTACTTCAACCGAACTATGGCCAAACCGTTCAAGTGGACGTACAAAGGCCGACCGCTCAAGGTCTAAACCGATGGGTTATTTACACCGCGATGCTCTAAGTACGAACAGATAAGTTCCGAGGGGTGTAAGCTTGTGGGCGAAGGAGGAGTCCATGAAACCGATCCGTGTCCCAACCCTCAACTCGGAGCAACTCGACGCTTTGGAGAAACTGTACCGCACC
>JACCSM010000514.1 GCA_013698525.1 Rubrobacteraceae bacterium | reverse complement strand
GACACCCCAGGGGCTGCGAGGCTGGCGGAGACCATAGTCCGCAAGCTCGGGGAGAACGGCATAGAGATCCGGCCCGTCGGAAGGGCGCAGCAGAGGGTTCCCTAGCACGAGGAGAGTTCGAGTTGGCGAAGACCGTGAAAGCCCAGATGCCAGGCACCTTCTACCGGCGCCCCGACCCCGAGAGCGACTTTTACGTCGAAGAAGGAGACCAGGTCTCCGCCGGCGACACCGTCGGCTTGATTGAGGTGATGAAATCCTTCCACGAGGTCAAGGCCGAGGAAGACGGCACCATCTCCCGGTTCCTCGTCGAGAACGAAGATGCCGTCGACGCCGGACAGGATCTCCTGGAGCTGGAGTAAGGGGACAAAGACGCGGATACTTGCGGAGGCGCGCAACCACGAAGTGGATAAGACGATGGAGGAGGTCGCGGCATGACGGAGACTGTCCAGCGGTACATGGGGAACAGCGTCCCTCGCAAGGAGGACCCAACGCTCCTGACGGGACACAGCAACTTCACCGATGACATCCGACTGCCGGGGATGCTGCACATGGTCTTTCTGCGAAGCCCGCACGCGCACGCCAGGATCACCTCCATCGACGTCTCGGCCGCCAGAGAGCAACCCGGCGTCGTGGCCGTCTTTACCAGCGAGGACCTGGCCGACGTGTTGGACGGTGGCGCGATGGATACCGATGAAGCTCCCGGCTACGCTGTCGAGGTCGACGAATCGACCAGGAGCGGGGCCGATGTCACCCCAAGTGGTAGCGAAGAGTCCGCCGATGTATCCGAGTCCCCGCCGAGAACCTTCTGTGGCTGGCCGGTCACGGAGAACATCAAGATACCGCACCACTCGCCCCTGGCCCGCGGCGAGGTGAACTTCGCCGGGGAGCCCGTGGCCGTCGTTCTGGCGACCGACCGCTACAAGGCCCAAGACGCCCTCGAGTTCATCGAGGTCGAATACGAGCCTATGGGCGCGGTTACGGACATCGAGGGTGCGCTCGAAGACGGAGCTCCCCTGGCGCACGAGGAGTTCGGGACTAACGAGTGCTACGTCTGGCCGCTCGCGACGGGAGACATAGACGAGGCCTTCGAGAAGGCGGATGTAGTGGTCAGGGAACGCTACGTCCAGCAGCGCCTCATCCCCAGCGCCATCGAGACGCGGGCCGTCGTCGCACAGCCCGAGCCGTTGGATAGCTTTACCGTGTACACCTCGACCCAGGTTCCCCACTTCGTCAAGGACGTGCTCTCCGTGATGTGCGGGGTGCCTGATACCAAGCTGCGGGTCGTGGCACCGGACGTGGGAGGGGGTTTCGGTTCCAAGCTGAACGTGTACTCGGAAGAGGTGCTGGCGCTGGAGGTGGCGCGCAAGCTCGGGGCGCCGGTGAAGTGGGTGGAGGACCGCTCCGAGAACCACCTGGCGACGACCCACGGCCGGGGACAGGTCCAGTACATCGAGCTCGCCGCGACGAGCGAGGGCAGAATCCTCGGGATGAAGGTCAAGCTCCTGGCCGACATGGGCGCCTACCTGCAGCTCCTAACGCCCGGCATCGCCATCCTCGGCTCCTTCACTTACCCCGGCCTCTACGCCTTCGACGCTTACTCCTTCGAGTGCACCGGGGTCTTTACCAACCTCACGCCGACCGACGCCTACCGCGGCGCCGGGCGCTCCGAGGCGGCCTACGCCCACGAGCGTATAATGGACGCCCTCGCTCGTGAGCTCGATATGGACCCGGCGGAGCTGCGCCTGAAGAACTTGCTACCACCCTTCGACGAACCCACCACGAACCCGGCGGGCGTCCAGTACGACTCAGGCAACTACGAGTCCTGTATGAGGAAGGCCCTGGAGCTGGCGGACTACGAGGGGGTCCGCGCCGAGCAACGTCGCCGCCGCGAGGCCGCTGATGCCAAGCAGATCGGCATCGGCATCGGTAATTTCACCGAGAGCGGTGGTCTCTCACCTTCCAAGGTCTCGGCGGCGGTCCGCCTGCAGAGCGGCGGTTGGGAGGCCGCCTCCGTGCGTATGCTCGCCTCGGGCAAGGTTGAGGTCGTCACGGGCACCAGCCCACACGGCCAGGGCCACGTCACCAGCTGGTCCCAGATAGCAGCCGACGCTTTGGGCGTCGATGTGGACGACGTGGAGGTTCTGCACGGAGACACGGCGATAGCCCCCTATGGCCGCGACACCTACGGCTCCCGCAGCCTCTCGGTCGGGGGCGTCGCGGTGCACCTCGCCTGCGACAAGGTGGTGGATAAGGGCAAGAAGATAGCGGCGCACATGCTAGAGGCGGCGGAGGAGGATATCGAGTTCGAGGGCGGACGCTTCTCCGTCGCCGGTTCTCCTGATCGGAACGTCACGATACAGAACGTCGCCGCAGCGGCTTACCTGGCTGATAACCTCCCCGAGGGGATGGAACCGTTGCTCAACGAGGACTACGTCTTCGATCCGCCCAACTTCACCTGGCCGTACGGGACCCACATCTGCGTGGTGGAGGTGGATACCGAGACAGGGATGGTCACCATCCCCAAGTACGTGGCGGTGGACGACTGCGGGCCGGTGGTCAACCCGGCTATCGTGGACGGCCAGCTGCACGGCGGCATCGCGCAGGGGATAGGGCAGGCCCTCTACGAGGAGGCCGTCTATGACGACGACGGCAACCTAGTGACCGGCACGATGGTTGACTACCTCGTCCCCGGCGCCCCAGAGATACCGAACATGATACTCGACCGGACAGAGACTCCCTCCCCCACCAACCCGATGGGCGTGAAGGGCATAGGGGAGTCGGGCGCCATAGCCGCCCAACCGGCCGTCATCAACGCGGTTATAGACGCGCTCTCGCACGAGGGCGTTACCCACGTAGACATGCCGGCTTCCCCGATGCGGGTGTGGCAGGCCTTGCAAGAAGCCCGAGGCCAGAGATCCGGCACGCGCGACGCCGACCTCTCAGGACGCCCTTCGCTGTCGAGGAGGGCGGAGCAAGACAATGTCGATAGAGTTTAGCCCGGGGACGGTGTAGGTAGACGAAAGGACCGCCTCCTCTTACCACCGTTCGTCCCCGGTTTCCGGCGCCGCAGATACCAGCAGGGGTTTGATTTTCGAACCTCCGGGTAAGTAAAGTAACGCACATTCCCGGGCAGAGGAGGAACAGGTGGCTAGACGAGGCACGAGCGGCCGGCAGGACAAAGACGAAGGCGCCATGGACAAGGCCAAGGGCCGGATGAAGGAAGCGGCTGGTTCCCTGACCGGTGACAAAGACACGAAGTCCGAGGGACGCGCGGACCAGCGTCGCGGAAACCTAAAGGATAAGAAGGGTAACCTGAAAGATCTGCTGAAGTAGGCTACAGGCATTAGGCTTCAGTCAAGGAAAGCCAGTCAATAGACGAGAGGGCCGGGGATTCTCTCCCCGGCCCTCTCGCTTACCAGCCGCGTTTGTGTACGTGCCAGGTTCGCCTGGCTCAGAACCTGACGGCTGAAACCTGAAGCCTGATGCCTACGCAGAAGCGGCCCTGAGCTTGCGGTCGAACTGCTCGATCAGGGTCTCACGGTTCTTGTTCCGCTTCTCGTACTCGCGGACCGTGCGGATTTCCGCCGCAGACATGCCGTCGAGGCGGTCGCCGATCTCCTTGACGTTCAACTCGTCGTAGCCCGCGATCGGGAACCCCGCATCCTCGCTCTCGACGAGGCGCAGCCCCTGCTTGTAGTAGGCGAGCGGCGTGTGTAGCAGGTCCGTGTAAGCGTCGACCGACTCGCCGACCAGCGTCCGGAAAGCGTCGCGCTGCATCTCGGCCCGCTCGACGAGCTCCTGGGTCAGCGCCCTGTTGCTCTCCGCCTGGTGCCTGATCTCACGCACCGTGCCGCCGATCATCTCCTGCGCAAACCTCACGTTGCGCTCCTGTCGCGCTACCATGTGGTCTATTACCATCTTGTAGGAGTCGCCCCTCGTCTTCGCCAGCCGCTCCGCAGTCTTGTTGATCCACTTTGTAGTGTCCACTCTCTTACCTCCCGTTAATGGACATCATATATATGCAGTATACATATATATTCAGACACGTCAAGGTTGATATGGGGCCTGGCGAGGATCGGTCGTTCCTGGAGACTTGTTGGGTGGGTGTGTCTCCGGCGGGCACTTTGAGAGGGACGAGACAGGATGTTCCGGAGATTTTGACCTTTACACTGGAGGTTGCAAACCTTAATATAACCGTCCGGCAAAGTGATCCAGGCGGGGCGTCGTGACGTGGTGTGTGAGGTCTGTTGCGGGAGGCTTGTAACAAAGATTTGGTCCGATTGTTACCGCCTTGTTATCTTCGATTTGTATGCTAACTGAGTATGGCGTCTGGTGTAGACAGCGAGAGGTGATGAGATGCGTTCGAGAAATCTGATGCTGACACTAGCGGCCCTAGCGGTGGTGGTGGCGCTGGCCGCTTGCTCCTCCTCGGGCCAATCCTCCGGTGAAGGGCAGAAGGATCAGGCGGAGAAACAGGCCTCCGGGGAGCAGGCACAGAAGCAGAAACCTGCCGAGAAGAAGTCCAGGGGCAGGCAGGAACCTCCCAAGAAGATGACGAAGGAGGCAAAGAGCAAGCAGGTAGCGCCGAAGAAGGGTGCGGAGCAGGGACCGCGTAAGGTAAGGAATGCGCTCGAGCCCCCCAAAGACAAGACCCTCAAGCTCACGGTTCCTGAGATGAAGCAGATCGAGGACGACCCCATACCGACCGGTACCGGCACCAACGAGGCGCTGTTCCGCGACCACGCCGCTGTCCATCTGAGGGACACGGGTTTCCCGTGGCAGAGGACTGCCAACGTCTACATTGCGGGACACCGCATCGGGTTCCCCGGGACGGACAGCAACCTGGCCTTCTACGATCTCGAGGACCTGAAGAAGGGCGACAAGGTTTACCTCGAGGACGCGGAAGGCAGAGAGTACACTTACCAGGTCTTTGGCAAGCTTGTCGTCGAGCCCACGAACCTCTCCGTACTGAAGCCGATCAGGGGCAAGAACATCGTTAGCCTGCAGACCTGCACGCTGCCTGACTACACAAACCGTGTCATCTACCGGGCCGTGCTCAAGGACGTCAAGTCGTAATCCATGGAGAACCGCGGCTACGGAGCGAGAACCTTCAATAAGAGCTGTAGCGCCCGTGTACGATTTGCAGAGTAAGGCGACGTTCAGAGGAGGCACAGTCCCGCCTGTGAGCTATCGGGGTTGGGTCGTCTCCGAGCAGGGGCCTGGGAACAGATGACGGAGGAGTGATGACGGCGCTCTCAAAGGATGGTGGTCCGGCCTTCGGGGCCCACGCTTTTATCTGGGCGGGTGAATGGACGCGCGAGGGCGCCGAGCGTGTTATCTCGGGCGCCGCCGAGGTTGGCCTGGATTTCGTAGAGATACCGCTCCTCGACCCCGCCTCGATAGGCATCGAGCATACCCGCTCCCTCTTGGATCGCTACGGTCTCGGTTGCTCGTGCTCACTCGGCCTTCCCCTGGAGTTCCATCTGCCCTCCAACCCCGAAGGCGCGCGGCGCTTCCTCTACGGGGCCTTGGAGGCGACGGCAGCCCTGGGCTCGCCAATGCTCACGGGTTGTCTGTACACGCACGTGGGCACGCTGACCGGCAAGCCCCCCGAGACTGCGGAGCTCGAGATCGTAGCCAGCACCCTCAAGCAAGTGGCCCGTCGCGCCGCCGAGTACGGCGTCGAGCTTGGCATCGAGGCCATCAATCGCTACGAGACATATCTCGTCAATCTTGCATCGCAGGCCGACGAGCTGCTGAATCGCATAGACGAACCCAACGTCTTCGTCCACCTCGACACGTACCACATGAATATAGAAGAGAAGGGCTTCTACGAGCCGATCGTTTCTTTGGGATCCCGGCTCGGCTACATCCACCTCTCCGAGTCCGACCGCGGCACGCCTGGGACGGCCAACGTACACTGGGACGAGGTGTTCCGCGGCCTCGAGGATATCGACTACGGCGGCGCGCTCGCGATGGAATCCTTCGCCGCCGTGAACGAGGACCTCATCGGTGCGACGGCGCTATGGCGCGACGTTGTCGGGGACCCTGACATCCTCGTCCGGGACGGGCTCGCCTTCCTGCGCGCGAAGGGAAAAGAGCATGGTGTGCTCGGATGAAGGAGAACCGTCTGTCCCCGGGACGGGTGTAAGACTCCCCGATGCTCCTCGGCCTCGACCTCGGGACGAGTTCCGTCAAAGCGCTGCTACTGGACGAGGACGGCGCCGTTCTCGGGGAGGGGTCCGCCTCCTACGCGGTGCGTGCGCCACGTCCGGGGTGGGCTGAGTCTTCTCCGGAAGCCTGGTGGGAGGCCGTCCTGACAGCGACGGCCTCTGCTGTCGGCCGGTGGGGAGCGGAGGTGACGGCGCTCGGGCTCTCGGGCCAGATGCACGGCGTTGTCCTCACTGACGAACGGGGCCTTCCCCTGCGGCCCGCCGTCCTCTGGGCCGACGCCAGATCCAGTGCAGAGCTGGCAGCCTATCGGGGGCTCGTCGATGAGGACCTGGGCCGCCGGCTCGCGAACCCGCCGGCCGTGGGCATGGCAGGCCCGAGCCTCCTGTGGCTGCGTGACCACGAGCCCGACGCCTACACATCCGCAAGGTGGGCGTTGCAGCCGAAGGATTGGCTCCGCATGCGTCTTACGGGGGAGGCCGCCACAGAACCATCTGATGCCTCGGCCACCCTGCTCTACGACCTCCTCGCCGACGACTGGTCCTACGCGGCGGCTGAGGCTCTCGGGCTCCGCGCGGAGCTTCTGGCCCCGCTGGTCCCCTCCGCCTGCATAGCCGGGACACTAGAGGAAGAGGCCGCCGGCGACCTCGGGTTGCGGGAGGGACTGCCCGTTGCCGCAGGAGCGGCCGACACTGCGGCCGCCATGCTCGGCACCGGGCTGTTGCGGCCAGGTCCCGTGCAGCTCACCGTCGGCACGGGTGGCCAGGTCGTCACGCCGAAGGAAGGGCCGGATCCCGACCCGCATGGGCGCACCCACCTGTATCGGGCCGCCGTACCAGGACTCTGGTACTCGATGGCGGCGGTCCAGAACGCAGGCCTCGCCCTGGAGTGGGTCCGCAAAATGCTCGGCGCCTCCTGGAACGATGTCTACG
>JACCSM010000583.1 GCA_013698525.1 Rubrobacteraceae bacterium | reverse complement strand
ACAGCTTCTCCGAAGAGATCGAACGCTGGGGATACACGCCGGGAGCAAGGCTCGTCTCGCGGGAGGAGAGGGCGGCGGGCGAGGAGGTCGCGGCGCGGTTGGAGATCGAGGTTGGGGAGAGAGTGCTTTTCGTGAGAAGGTTGAGGCTCGCGGACGAACGTCCGATCTTCGTGTGCGACTCGCACCTGCCGGTTGGGCGCTTCCCCGCTCTAGAGGATGCTGATTACGGGGCCATCTCCTTGAGCAGGCTCTTTGAAGAAAGAACAGGACGTAAAGTCGAACACTCCAGGCAGTGGATCGGGGCTGCTACCGCAACGCCGGACGTGGCCGGTTTGCTCGAGATACCTGCCGGGGTTCCCGTACTCGAGGTACGTCGCATCACCCTCGTCACGGGCGACGCCCCTATCGAGTTCGTCGAGGCGCACTTCCACCCCGAGCGCTACCAACACTACAACGAGCTCTCCGCCCGGCCCGTGGAAGTGTAGGGGCGGTTCGCCCCTACACTTAGGACTGACGGACTGATGGCTCGTCGTGGGGGCCGGGACGCACCCACAGTGAGACGTGCGCCGGTTGCATCGTCTCCCGCACAACCGTTAACAGGTCGCCGCTCAACGCATGGAGGTCCGTCTCGTCGCGTAGCCTGCTGGAGAATGCTTCCAGGGTCTTTCTCGCATCGTACTTTTTGCGGTAGAAGCGTCGGTCCACGAACGCCTGCACCCGACGGCGCAGCGGATTGAACAACGCCGCTATGGCCAGCGTGGAGGCGACGACAGCGAGGGTGGACTCCTGGCCGCTGAGGGCGCGCAAGATGGCCTGCAGGCCGACCACGCCCCCGACGTACGCCGAAGCGAGAAGGACGGTGAGTGAACCGTAGACCAGGGCGCGGTTTATGAGGATGTCTATCTCATAGAGGCGGTACCTCAACACGGCGAAGCCTACAGCGATCGGGACTCCCGCATAGCTTATGAGGACAGTGTCTTGCAGGAGAGCGAGCCACAACGGAGCTCCTTGTCCATTGGTGGAGGTTTCCGGTGTGAGGAAGAGTCCGCTAACCAGGGTGGCAGCGTACGTAAGGCCTACGAGTGAAGCAGCGAAGGCTACCCATTTGATCTGCAGACGCACCTCTCCACCGGAATGCCTGTAGCGCCATACGAGACTGAACGCCGAGACCAGGATGCATATTGGTAGCAGCACCGGGGCGCCTAGCAGTGCCTGCGCCACCATTGAATGCCCCTCCAGCCCGAGAGGATTGCTCACCCCCGGGTGGTCGGGCAAAGGCCCGGGGCTGATGGTGACGGCCACGCTAGTCAGGACCATAACCGCCCCGGCGAACCAGGCGAAGGGGCGCCACCTCCTCGAAGGCAGCCTCCCGTCGGGGAACAGCAGGATCATGTAGATCCCGAGCAGACCCACGGGCGGTACCCAGGTCCACCCCGTTAGCGCGTCGAAGATCACGGGGTAAGCGTAGGAGTCAGGGATGGAGGCTCCCAGGACGATGAACATCCAGAACAGGCCGGCAACCAGGCAGATCCAACCAATAGGGTTTTCGGGGCGCCTGGAGGCGATCAGGGCTCCCACCAGGGGGAACGCCAGGAATGGCAAGAAGATCAGCAAACCGCTAAGGGGACCGGCGGTGCCCCAGTCGCTCGGAGCCTGCGTGACCGTACCACTGTGTAAGGACAAGACGGTCAGCGCTGCACCGACCAGGAACATGGCCACGGAGACGGCCGCAAGCGACCAGGCCAGCCAGGAGGCGGCGCGGGGACTCATCCCATCCACTCCGCGACCCGCTGTCTTCGCTGTCTTGCTCCTGCTGTCACGACACCACTCTACAAGATCACCGTCTCCCGAACGTTACGAAGAGCGTTACGACAAAGAGATCACCGTCAAATCTTTGGGTTTCCCCTCGGGGCGACGTTCAGGCGCAAACTATCCGGAAGATGCGCGCAGCGCTGGAGAAGATACTCGCCGGCGAGCGGTCGCTAGCTCGCTTCGTACGAGGCGGCCAGCGAGGCGACGCGGCCCGAGCTCAGGGCCCCCATCTCCTCGAGCAGGGCTTCGTCTTCCTGGGTGAAGGCTCCGACGGTGTCGGAGTCTATATCGAACTCGCCGACTATCTTGCCAGCATCGCGTATAAGGACGACCAGCTCGGAGCGGGTGTGAATCGAGCACGCCAGGTAGTTCTCGACCTCGCGCACGTCTTCGATGACCTGGTTGCGGTCTT
>JACCSM010000551.1 GCA_013698525.1 Rubrobacteraceae bacterium | reverse complement strand
GAGGCTTCGGAGCTTGAACAAAGACGACACACAGGGTCCTACAAGCAGAAGATGGACCCGTCCACCAGGCGACGGCTGGAGGCCTACTTCGAGCCGTACAACAAGAGGCTCTATGAGTGTCTCGGCGATGATTTCGGTTGGTAGTGTCGTTCGGGACGCTTCGCGGATGCGACGCGATGACTTACGAGGCAACTGGTGTAACGCTACTCGCGACGAGGGTGCTTCTCGCTTCCGTTTCGTTTATGGGTGCGTTACCTGCCCGCTATCCTGGCCCGGATGCCGCTGATCCTGTCGAGTAGCCTCCAGGTCCTTGAGCTCTGTAGCTGTTTGAATCTCCGGCGCCTGCGTACCCTGTCGCGCTTCAGCTCACTGACCTTCTGCTGAAGCTGCCAGATCCTCGCTTCCGCCTCGTCCAGGGAGGCAGCGAGCGCGGCCTTCGAGGTTTTCTGGGTGTACACTCCCGGCTCTTCCCATTGTTTTTCGATGCGGTCGAGAATCCACGCTTCGGCGGCACGGTTGGCGTGCTTCTGGATCAGTGATCGCTTCTCCTTGCCAAGCGTCTCGGTGGACCTTACCCTCTCGAACCGCAGAGCCTCATCTGCCAGGTCTGCCGTTTCGAACTCGAGTTCCAGAAAGCGGGAGATCAAGGGCAAAACGGTCTCGGTCCGGTAAAGGAAGTCATGGTAGTCTATCAGCAGTACCCTCGGAACCAGGCTGTCTCTTATGAATCTCCGCGTGCCTTGCAGGCTTCTGTTCCAGGTTTTGACTGCTTGTCTGAGTCCGTTGTTGCTATTCTGGTGGTCGTCGGCGTCTTTCGTCTCCCACGACTCAGCGACCTCGTCGATGGGACGGTACATGACTATAAAGCGTGCCCCAGGGTTGTTCCCGGCCACCGATTCCATACGCCTCACGTAGTCGGAACTACTGGCGCCGATCCACCGCAGTCTGGCCGGATCTTTATTCGCCAAAAGCTCCGTGTGGGGTCTTATGAGACGGTCCCCATCATTGTCGGGTGCCGAGTCCCCTGTCTCCTTCGGCCCGAAATCGAGCATCCTCTCGAACGTAGAGAGATCCAGGGTGATCTCTCCCTCCTGTGTTGTCTCAAAACTTTCCTGGCAGACGAGGATCTCCGGGTGCCGGTTCAGGTAGTCGGCGAGGGCTGTAGTGGCGCTTCTGTCGCAACCACACACGAAAAGGACCCCAGGCCTTCCTGGGGGTTCGTCCTTCGGCGTTCGGCCCGGTCTGGCCTCGGCTCCCGGCTCTTTCGTTCCCCCGTTAACCTCGACCCTTCCATGCGCTCTCTGTCTCGGGTCCACAGAGACCGTCTCCATCGGCCCGGCGTGCTGGAGCGCAAGAGGCCTTTCGAACTCGTAGCCGAAGTACTCGATATCCCTGTTGAACCTCTCTCTTACGATCATCTCGGTCTCGGGAGTGTAAAATGTACTGTAATGCCGATGGCCGGAGCGGTTGTGATGTGGGACTGTCTCTAACTCAAGGCCTATCCTACGGAAGACCTCCTGAATATCCTCGTCGAGGTTTTCGAGCCGGCCTATGAAATCAACGAGCAAGTTGCCGTGCTCGTCCATCACGTAATCCAGTTGGTTGTACGCGAACGAGTAATAGACGCCCTTCCTTATCTCTACCTCGCCCGTGCAGTTGTGGATGAACTCTTCGAAGGTCGAACTGTTATCGTGCACGTACCGCCACAGTTCGTTGCCCGCCTTGTCGAATGTTGTTACCATGGTGTACCAGGAAACCAGCCGATCCCAGGGGTTTCTGGCGAAGGCGAACTTGAAGTATTCGTCCCAATCATCCAGCTCGGCCATCCCCCGCCTGGCGAACTCGTGCCTCGCCAGGATGTTACGTAGATCAGGAATACGCTCCCTCAATAACTCATGCACGGTGACTCCACCCGTCTTCTGAATGTGGACGAAAACCAGCTTATGGCTATCGGAGACGAGCACTCTTGCCTAATCCTCTCTGGATCTTTCTTACACGCTTAGTCTACTTCGCAGAGGAAAGCACTTTCAACCGTGAGCCGCGGACAGCACGGCATCCGTGGATACAAAACGCGTGGCTGACAGCGAACCACAGGTTACGGGGCCTCCCCTGAACATCGCAAGGCGCTGGCAGCGGAGATCGTTGCGGCGGCTTGCCTGCTGCAGAGGCAAAGGGCAATATGGTGTCTCCGCGACAGCTCCTGCGCGGTCGGCTCGAACCTGACTGCGTGGTATACGAGATGCGGACGAAGACCGGAAAGAATGGTGTCGAGATCCGCGCCCGGACGCGGGGGAGATAGCGAATGCCGAACCTAGAGCAGCACGCGGTGTTGGATGTGGCCGGAAACGTGAGGGCATACTTGAGATTCGAGGTAGGGATCATCCGTGGTGAGGTGCCGGGCCGTGCCGACGTACTCGGCAGACCATCGGACCTCCTGCACGAGCAGCTCGCCTCCAGAGACCGGGAGATCTCCCGGCTAAGAGCACGCCTCGCCGCAGGAGACAGCAACGCTACCAACGGCGGTATCCCTCCTGAGCATTTCATCTGGGTCTTCGGCGTCGCGAGGACCGGCAGTAGCTGGCTCGGCGCCATGATGGGAGATTTGGACGACCACGCTACGTGGTACGAGCCTTACGTAGGAGACGTGTTCGGCTACGCTTACTACATGCGTGCCGGGGAACAGCAGAGGGAAAGGGAGGACTACATCCTCGGTGACCCCTACAGAAGGGCCTGGATAAGGTCCTTGAGGACTTTCATCTTGGAAGGGGCCGACGCGCGCTTCCCCGAGTTGGGCGAGAACGGCTACCTGGTCGTAAAGGAACCGAACGGCTCCGTGGGTGCGCCGCTCCTCGTAGAAGCCCTTCCCGAGAGCCGTGTGATCTTGCTCGTCCGCGACCCGAGGGACGTTGTCGCCTCGCTTCTGGCCGCCCATAAAGAAGGGAGCTGGGGCGCCGGCGAGGACGCTCTGGCCGACACCGACCCGGACGAGTTCGTGCGGCAGCGGGCCAGGATGTACAACGCGAGCTTCGGGAAGGCCTGGGAGGCTTACGAGGCACACAGAGGGCGCAAGGTCGCGACCAGGTACGAGGACCTCAGGTACGACGCCCTCGGCGAGCTGCAGAAGGTCTACT
>JACCSM010000542.1 GCA_013698525.1 Rubrobacteraceae bacterium | reverse complement strand
AGGCGCAACCTGCATTTCGAACTGTGCTATTACCGGGGTATCGACTTCGCTATCGAGAGGGGCTTCAAACTGTTCGAGGCCGGCGCCCAGGGCGAGCACAAGCTGGCGCGCGGCTTCCTACCTTCTCTTACCTACAGCGCTCACAAAATAAGGGACCCGGCCTTCGGGCGTGCTATCGGAGAGTACATAGAGTCAGAGAAAGAGATGCTCGCGTATTCCATGAAAGAATACGCCTCCCACGACCCTTACAAACACTGAGCCGTTAGGCTACATCGGCAAGGTATTATACTGATACGCACGTGTGGCGAGCTCGTCTGCGCGGCGGATATAGCGCATGGTCGTCTTGGGGTCTGAGTGGCCGAGGAACTGTTGGATGACGAGGAGGGGCGCTTCGTTTATGGCCATATTCGTGCCTACGGTATGGCGGATGGAGTGGGGAGAGATGGCCTTTGTTATGCCTGCTGCCCTCACGTACTTCTTGACGATGTTCTGGACCGAGCGGGTAGTAAGGGGCTTGTCCTGGCCGACCCTGGAGGTGAAGAGGGGTTTACGCGAGTCGGGGTGAGAGGTGAAACTCCGTTCCGTAAGCAGGACGAAGCGTTGGATCAGGCGCCACAGCTCCGGTGAGATCGGCACGTTGCGGACCTTATCGCCCTTGCCAAGAACACGCAGAAGGACCTGGTCTGCAGCCGCTTCGCGGAAGTCCCCGATCCTCAAGCCAACGACCTCAACCTCCCTGAGTCCGCAACCGGCCATCACGGCGAGCATGACATAGTCGCGGTAATTGGAGCCCCTGGCGGCGTTCAACATGCGCGAGAGCTCTTCCTCAGTTAGCACGTTGTAGGCCGGGTCAGTGCGTACGCGCGGGCTTTTGGCGAAAAAGCGTAACGACTCGGGGTTGACCTTCGTAGCGCCTGCCATGTACGTGAAGGTCAAAAACCGCCTTAGCACAGCAAGCTTCTTCGCCGCCGTCGCAGCCGCATACGTCCCTATCAAATGCTCCCTGTAAAGCGAGATGTCCTCCGCAGTCAACTCCCCAAGCCTCTTCCCCATCCTGCCCTCTAGAAAGGAGATGAATAGAAAGAGTTCTGTATTATAGGTTTTTATAGTCTGAGGGCTGGTGAGGGTACGGAGGTAGACTGCGATGAGACGTTCGGGCTCTGGGAGGATGGCCCGGGGGGCTGGGGTTGTATCTTCGAGTGGTGTGGGGAGATTAGTCTTCTGGGTCATCGTAAGTTATGAGGGAGACGACGTCGTAGGGTTTTAGTTTGTCGCGGCCGCCGAGGTAACCGAGCTCTATGAGGAAGGCTACGCCGGCGACCGTGCCTCCGGCGTTCTCGACGAGTTGGCACATGGCGCGGGCAGTGCCCCCCGTTGCGAGCAAGTCGTCGGCGACGAGGACGCGGGCACCCTCGGGGATCGCGTCGGCGTGGGCTTCGAGGGCGTCGGTACCGTACTCGAGTTCGTAGGTGGCGGAGATGATCTCTCTCGGGAGCTTATTCGGCTTACGGGCGAGGATGAGGCCCTTTCTTGCGCGGTAGGCGAGGGCCGTCCCGAACACGAAGCCGCGGGCTTCGGCCGAGAGTATGCGGTCGTAGGCGATACCATCGGTAGCCTCGGCTAGGGCGTCCACGGCCGTATGCAGGGCGCGGCCGTCCTCTATCAAGGGGGTAATGTCCTTGAAGGAGATGCCTCGGCGCGGGAAGTCGGGGACGGTGCGGATGTGGTTCAGTAGTTCCCTTGCGGCGTCTGCGGTCACTCGCGCGGGCCCGTCACGGGGCGAAGGTGTCTATCACGTTCGCCATCATAAGCTCCTTGATGCGCGAATCTACGGCGGCGAGGTGACGGGCCTTGTTCATGGCTTCTCCTACGCGGCCGTCGTCGCCGCTGCGGAGCTCGGGGTTGAGGACCTGCTTGAACAGGGCGGCCTCGCGGTCGACGGCGGCCATGATGCCGCGGAGGTGGCGGGGTTGTATCGAGTACTTCGCCATCTCGAGGGCCATGCGCGCTATCTCGGCGTCGCGCTGCGTCAGCTCGCCGCTGCGTCCGATCACGCCTACGCTGACCAGTTCCTCGACAAAGCGTATCTCCGTTTCGAGGGTATCGGCCAGCTCCTCGCGCGTGTACGTCCTCTCTTCCAGGACCCTGGAGAGATCCCCCGCCGCATCGCCCGAGGTGAACGCGGCGCCACCTTCTATACGCTTCTTTATAACCTTGAGTGGGAGATACTCCTTGTCCTGGAGCGTCAGGATGTAGCGGAGGAGCTCTATGTCCTGGGAGGAGAACAGCCTGTATCCGCCACGCGTGCGGGTGAGGTTGATCAATCGCCTGCGCTCGAGGTAGCGGATCTTGCTGACCGAAAGGGTCGGGAACTCGGGTCTCAGGCGCTCGACGACCTCACCGATGGTGAAACTGTCCTTGGTCGCGCTGTACCTCTCAGAGGCTGGTGCGTAGCCTTCAGTGGTATAGCCTTCGTTGGTCTCTGTATCGATACCGTCGTTCTCCACCCCGTTCACTCCCATCCTCTCGTTTACAATGTCTGCTGCTCTAGGAGAACACGAACCTGAACCGGTACTTGCCGACCTGTATCTCGTCTCCGTTGCGCAGGTCGACTGCGTCGACCCTGACCCGGTTGACGTAAGTCCCGTTCAGGCTTCCGATGTCGCGTATCCTGTACCCGCTGTCTCCGCGCACGATCTCTGCGTGTTTGCGTGAGACGGTAACGTCGTCGAGGAAGATGCTGCTCTCCTGCCCACGTCCGACGGTGACGACCTCATCGCCAAGGTCGTGCATCCTGCGTCCCGCCGTGCCCTCCACCTGATCCATCTCGATCAAAGCCGCCCCCTCGGCGTCGCCCGAGGCGGTGGGCTCGATATCTTCGCCGAAACTCGGCGCGTAAGAGACGGTGCTCTCCCCGAAGTCGACCTTTGTCCCGCACTCGGCGCAGAACTTCATCCCCACCGAGACACCGGCTCCACACTCTGGACACTCTCTCACCTGATCTCCTCATCGCGGAGATCTCCGAGCAACGCCCGTGCCAGCTCCTCGGGCCCAAGCGCGAGGGTGCCTCGCTCTACGAGCTCGGCACGGATCAAATCTATCCTCCCCTGCAGGATCCGCCGCCTGTAACTGATCGTACGCTCCTCCTCCGAGAGCGCCTCCAGAGTCTCTCTCAGATCCTCCTCAGAGAGGGCTGTGATGTCCTCGGCGTCCTCCCAGTCGAAACTCCCATGCACCCCTGAATCGTCCATGGCCTGAGTATAACCTACCCTGAACCTGAAGTGCAATCTCAGCTTGAGAGCAGAGCCTGGTCATCGATCAGGGACTTCACCAGGTCAACGTACTCCTCCATTATCTCCGCTGTACTCCCGTAGCCCTGCCCGGTCTCGGCGTAGACGTAGAACACAGGGCTGTCCGGATCCGGGAGCATAAGGACCCAGCCGTCCTCGACGCTCAGCAGTACGCCCTCGGCGAGGATGGCATCAGGGTCTCCGCCGAACCTTTCGGCGAGGCCGCGCATCACGCGTCCTTTGGCCGACCATGGGCACTCGATGCGTTCTCTCCGGACGTGGTCGAAGGACTCTCCGAACTTCCGGCGCACGCTGGAGAGGGACGTCTCGCGGAACACTTCCAGGGCGCTTGCCAGCGTCATAAAGCAATCGGGAGCCGGTAGGAACGCCGGGAAGATGTAGCGGCCGTCGGCGAGGGAAGCGAGGTCAGCCCGGATACCTGCCGCCTTTATGGCGACGTTGGAGAGGCCTGTGCGGCTCATCTCGACACTACCATCGCCTTCCTCGACGAGCTTCTCGTATCTGCGGCTTAGGTTTATTGGTAGCACGGCGCTCTGCGGGTGAATCTGGTCGACGAGGCAGGCGAGCATGACGTCGGGTGGCACCCACTCTCCCTCGTCGTCGACGAACTGCACGTACTCGGCTTCGGGACCGACGACGGCGCCGAAGGCCGCGTCCACCGTCGGCACGATGCGGGCGACGCGCTCGATGCTCTCCTCCAGGTTCATCCTCCCCGCTTCACCGACGGCGTTGGCGTTGGCGAAGCCTTCCATGACGACGGCGCTCACGCCGAGGCGGGAGAACACACGGCTCGCCACAAGGCCGGCAACGCCCCCGCAGAAGTCAACAACGATGGTGGCTCCCGATGTTTTTTCCCTGTCCACGGCGCGTTCGAGGCGCTCCACGAACTGCTCCACGACACGGCCTGGGTAGATCAACTCCCCTATGTCCCCGCCGTAGGCCCTTCGGTACTCCTCGCGCACGAAGGCCTTCTCTACGGACCTCGCATCCCCCTCCGATATGGGGGTGGCGTCGGAGGAGAAGAAGAGGATCTCGACGTCGTCGGGATCGCCGCCGGCACGCACGTGCGCCCCCGCCGAAGACTTGCCTGCGAGCACGTCGTGGCGTACGACCCCGGCGTGGGCGGCCCTCAGGTCCCTGATGTTGATCCCGGTTCCGAGCAGCGCCGCTGTCATAGCGCGCTTTGCGACCTGGGCTGAGAGCGAGGAGTCGCGTCCGAGGGTTACGACGGCCCCGGGGTCGAGCGTGGTGCCGAAGGATGAGGCCAGGCGGATGACGAACTCGGGGGTGACGTCGACGTTGAACTTGCCGCTGACAATGCCGCGTTTGAACACCGTGCGGAGACCCATGGTCTCATAGATCAGGGACTGCGTTACGTTGGCCCCAGTCTCTATGGTCTTGTGGGGGTACACCTTGACCTCTGGAGCTATGGTCGCCCCCTCGCCCACGATTACGTCGTCACCGAGCGCGCTGCGCTCCAGGATACGGGCCCGCGCCTGCAAGTAGCAGTTGCGGCCGACGAGGGTGTCTACCAGTTCAGCACCCTCGCCTATGTAGGTCCCTTCCGCGATCACGCTGCGCTCCACCGTTGCACCCGCCGAGACGACGACGTTGTCGGCGATGACCGAGTAGGCGCCGATTCTTGCACCTTCGTCGACGCGGACGTTCTCCCCGATCACGACGGGTCCTTCGAGCTCGTCGTCGTCGACCAGCGCCCTGCGTCCGACGTAGATGTTCTCCCTCAGGCGCGTGCCTGGGGGCCTGATTCCCTCCACGCGGCCGTCGAGAACGTCGCGCTGCGCACCGGCGAACTGCTCCAGCGTACCTATGTCCTCCCAGTAATCCTCGGTGATGTAGCCGTAGAGCGGACGCCCGGCGTCGAGGAGCCTTGGGAAGAGGTCTTTGGAGAAGTCGTACTCCCCATCATCTGGGTCAGGGATCTCGGCCGTCGCCGAGGGTTCGAGCAGGTAGATGCCGGTGTTTACGGTATCGGAGAAGACCTGCCCCCAGGCTGGCTTCTCCAGAAAGCGCGAGATACGCCCGTCCTCCTCGGTTATAACGATGCCGAAATCCAGAGGGTTCTCGACGCTCTTTAGGACCATGGTGGCCTCGGAGCCCTTCTCCTCGTGAAACTCGACCAGCCGGCTCAGATCTGCGTCGGTCAGGGCGTCGCCGCTTATGATGAGCAGGCGCTCGCCCTCGAGGCCGAGTTGCTGCTCGGCCATCTTTACGGAGCCGGCGGTCCCAGCCGGCGCATCCTCGACGGAATAGCGCATGTTCACGCCCCACTCCGAACCGTCGCCGAAGTAGTCCCTGATCTCATCCGGCATGAACTGCAAGGTCACGGCTATGTCGGTGAAGCCGTGGCGCTCGAGTAGCCTCACGATGTGCTCCATGCAGGGCGCGTTGACTATTGGGATCATCGGCTTGGGCTGATCGCTGGTAAGCGGCCTCAGGCGCGTGCCCTGCCCTCCGGCCATGATGATCGCCTTCATCGAACGTCACCCCAGGCTGGGAAGCACCTCACGCGCCTCGACCTCGCTGCCACGTCGAACATATTCTCTCCACTTTCTCTAATGTCCCTTCCCGACTCTTGCGGCAAGGATGATGCCCTGCCGAAGGGATTGCTTTCCCGAGAAGAGTCTACCAGCACGCTACGCCCTTCGGGCTTCGCTTGTCAGCACGCTTCTGGCCTAAGGCCCTCGCTCTCAGCATGTCAGCCAGGACTTGCGTGTGCGAAAGATGAAGTGCTGACAAGCGTTCGAGAAGAGGTTCACCCTCTTCTCGAACTGCCTACCGGCTGCTCTTGACCCTTATCCTGACGCTGACGCCCCAGAGACCGTACCTTTTCCGCAGAGAGTTCTCCAAATAGCG
>JACCSM010000529.1 GCA_013698525.1 Rubrobacteraceae bacterium | reverse complement strand
CAAGAGGGAGACGATGCGGTGCCTGAAGAGGTACATCGCCCGCGAGCTCTACAAGGTCCTCGTCTCCACGGTGGTTCCGACGACGACGTCACTTTCGGCCCCTTGACCAGCATAGGAGCTTCGGTAGCAGGTTCTGACGGTATTCGAATTCAGTCGATGTAACTGCACCAGCTACAGCACCAAGTAGTCAAGTCCATAAGGATCGATTCGTCGCAGAGGTCGGCGACGTGGACGCACGTTCCTCGTGAGCCGGATTCACATCCCGCACCGAAAAACTCGTAAGAGAACTAACCTTCCGTTACGAGTTTCGTGTAATATGCTCGCCATCCGGCCCCGAAAGGGGTTAAATGAGGCCGGAGAACTCGTAACGGAAAAGTTCGGGAGGATGGGATGGCCGAGGTTAACGCACCCGATCTCCGGGTGGTCGGGGAGGAGGGTGCTGGTCCGGAGGACCTTGTCGGGGAGTATCTAACGACCCTGAGCGGGAGATCAGCTTCGACCGTCGAGGTCTACGGGAGGATTCTACGGTCGTTGGCGGGATGGGTTTGCGAACGTCCGGGCGGGGCAGGCGGCTTCCGACCGGAACTCTTGACGCGGACGGCGGTGGAGACGTACCTCAAGGAGCTCGAAGGGCGTGGTTACAGCGTGAGCCACCGCTCGAGGGTCAAGGCCGTGGCCTCGGGATTCGCCCGGTGGTTGATCGAGGAGAAGGGCCTTCTCAGACGCAACCCGACCCGCGGAGTGGACGTGCCGGCGCAGCCGCTACTCGCCCCGAGGAGGCTTTCGCCCGAGCAGCGTTACGTGCTGAAGAACCTGGTCGAGCGGGACGGCAAGGCCAGGAGCGAGGCTATCTTCGCGCTGGGGTATTGGACCGGATGTCGGGTGAGCGACGTCTCGTGGCTCGGGATGGACGATGTCCACGTCGGCCCGAAAGTCGGGTGGATCAGGGTTGGGCACAAGGGCGGCAAGCGGAGGGATATTGACCTCCTGAACGAAGCCCGCCGACCGCTGCGCGAGTACCTGCATCACGGGAATAGGGACCCGGAGAGCCCATATCTCTTCACCTCCCAGCGCGCTTCGAGGCTTACCGAGGCTGGTATCCACCACTGGCTGAGGAAACTCCGTTCGCGGGCCACCAGAGACGAGTGGGAGTTGGTCTCGGACGTGACCTTCCACGACCTTCGCCACGACTTCGCCCACCGGGCGCGGGCGGCTGGCTGGACGGTGGAAGAGGTCGCCTACTACCTGGGGCACACGACGAAGAAAGGCACTCCGGCGATCCAGACCACGGTGCGTTACACGCAGGTCTCCCGAGAGGACATCAAGGACAAGCTCGGGCTGATCGGAGGGTAGCGGTCATGGCGACGCGCGAGCTACTCTCCCCGTCCCAGCGTCTTAGGCTCGACGAGCTGCCGGTGGACCTCGACGAGAGGCTCATGGCCCGTCACCACACCCTCACCGAGGAAGAGCTGATGGCTGTCCGCAGGCGCAGGGGTTCGGCGAACCGCCTCGGCTTCGCCGTTCAGCTCGCCCTGCTCAAATTTCCAGGGCGTTCTCTGCGCCCTGGTGAGAGAGCGCCGGAGAAGATCGTATGCTACGTCGCCGCTCAGATTGGAGAAGACCCCAGGGGAATGGACGTATATGCCAGGGGTCGCGACACCATCCGCCGCGAGCATCTCTCGGAGATCACGCAGACGTTTGGATTCAAGCCTTTTGAGGAGATGGCGCGACGCGAACTCTCCGAATGGCTCAGACCGGTGGCGGCGAGCACCGACTCGGGAATGGCGTTGGTGGAGTCGCTCCTGGAAGAGATGCGCCGGAGAAACATCGTGGTCCCGGCACTCTACGCAGTGGAGGAGCTGGCCTGGGAGGCGCGGCGCGAGGCCAGGGAGGAAGTCGCCAGGAGGCTAACGGCGAACCTCCCGGCAGACCGGCTCGTGCGCCTGGACGACCTGCTCATGACGGAATCCGAGACGACGTGCAGCGCTCTGGTCTGGCTCAGACAACCGCCGGGAGAGCCCGCGCCCAAGAACTTCCACAAGGTGGTCGAGAAGCTCCAATTCGTGCGCTCCTTGGGCCTCTCCTCCGATGCCTCCAGGATGGTCCACCACAACCGCCTCTCTCGTCTGGCCGCCGAGGGCGCGAGGATGACGCCGCAGAACCTCGCCACACTGGAGGACGGCAGACGGCGCGCCACGCTGGTCGCCTATCTACTGAAGCGTGCCGCCGGGCTAACCGACGAGGCCCTGGAGATGCACGAGCGCATGATGAGCAGGGCGATCTCCGACTCCAAGAAGGCGCGCGATGAGGTCTCCAAAGAACGCGGCAAGGATGTGGACGAGACGGTGGGCCGCTACGCTGGCGTGGGCAAGAGGCTCATCGTCGCCCGCCAGAAGGGCCTCGATCCCTACGACGCCATAGAAGAGTTCATCCCGTGGAAGACGTTCGTGGCGAGCGTGGAGGAAGCGGAAGGTCTGGCCCGGCGAAGATCCTCCGCCCTCGACTACGTCCAGTACATGGAGGACCAGTACGCCCGCCTCCGCAGGTACGCCCCTGTGCTCCTGGAATCCTTCGACTTCGAGGCCGGGCCGCGCGAGAACGCCCTGCTCGAGGCGGTCGAGGTACTCAGGGAGATGAACGCTACCGGAAAGCGCAAGGTCCCGGAACATGCTCCCACCGCTTTCCTCAAGCCCGGCTGGGAGCCTCACGTCTTGGGCGAGAACGGCAGTATAGATCGCCACAACTACGAGATGAGCCTGATCTCGGGGGTGAAGGACGCTCTCATGAGCGGCGATGTGTGGGTCTCCGGCTCCAACAAGTTCAAGGACTTCGAGGACTACCTCATCCCGCGCAAGACATGGGAGGAGATGCGCGCCTCGGGCGATCCGCCGGTAGCCGTGGAACCCGACCTCGAGAAGTATCTCGAGGAGAGGAGTGCCCGGCTGCACGAAGAGCTCGCCAAAGTCTCTCGTCTGCTCGGGAGAGGGAAACTGCCGGGGGTTCGGCTGGAGAACGGAGAGATCAAGGTATCGCGCCTCAAGAAGGAGGAGCCCGAGGGCATGGACGCCTTCAGGAGGAAGCTCTACAGTTTCCTGCCCCGCGTCAGGCTCACCGATCTGCTCGTGGAGGCGGACTCCCGCACGGACTTCTCCCGGCACTTCACCCATGTCCGCGCGGGTGAGCCCTGCAAGGACAAGGAGTTGATCTACGGCGCCATCCTCGCCGACGGCACCAACCTCGGCCTCACCAAGATGGCCGAGGCCACGGAGGACCCCGGAACCACCTACGAGCGCCTGGCGTGGGCATCGGACTGGCACATCAGGGAGGAGACCTACCAGAAGGCCATAGCCGAGATAGTCAACGCCCACTACCGAATGGCCTTCACGTCGTACTGGGGCGAGGGGAAGACCTCGTCTTCCGACGGGCAGGTGTTCTTCGCCGGCGGTCCCCGCGACGCCCTCTCCCAGCCCAACGCCAAATACGGCCGGGATCCCAGCGTCATCTTCTACACTCACATCTCCGACCAGTACGCGCCCTTCTACTCGAAAGTAATAAACACCACGGTGAGGGACGCCACCTACGTCCTCGATGGCCTCCTCTACCACGAGTCAGATCTCGACATCGAGGAGCACCATACGGACACCGAGGGCTTCACCGACCAGATATTCGGGGCGACGCATCTTACAGGCTACCGTTTCGCCCCGCGCATAAGAAACATCAAGGACATCAAGGTCTTCACCATCGAGAAACCCTCCCGTTACCCCAATCTGGCGTCCCAGATCGGCGGCAAGATAAACCTCAAGGACATCCGCTCCCAGTGGGACGAGGTATTGAGGCTCATCAGCTCCATCAAGACCGGCGCCGTTACTGCCTCCCTGATTCTGAAGAAGCTCGCCAACTACCCACGCCAGAATGGGCTGGCAAAGGCGTTGAGGGAACTCGGCAGGATAGAGCGGACGCTCTTCGAGCTGCAATGGTACCAGGACCCCGAGCTCAGGAGGCGAGTCAACGCCGGCCTCAACAAAGGCGAGGCAAGGAACGCCCTGGCGCGGGCCGTCTTCTTCAACCGTCTCGGCGAGCTACGGGACCGCTCCTACGAGGACCAGCAGGGCCGCGCCAGCGGGCTCGCGCTGTTGTGCGCGGCAATTGGCCTGTGGAACGCCGCCTACCTCGATCGTGTGGTGGCGGAGCTTCAGGCGCGGGGCGAGGAGGTTCCCGAAGACAAGCTCGCCCACCTCTCGCCATTGGAGTGGGAGCACATAACGCTCACGGGAGTCTACAGATGGAACCTCGCCAGGGAGACGTTGTCCACAGGACTACGTCCCCTCAGAGGCCTCTCGCCAGAGATCATCTGACCTATTCGGTAGCCGGAGCCTCGGCGCAACAGATGCGCTATTTCACTGGCGTAATTCGCCTATCGAAGCTCCTATGCTGGTCAAGGGGCCGAAAGTGACGTCGTCGTCGGAACCACCGTGGAGACGAGGACCTTGTAGAGCTCGCGGGCGATGTACCTCTTCAGGCACCGCATCGTCTCCCTCTTGCTC
>JACCSM010000506.1 GCA_013698525.1 Rubrobacteraceae bacterium | reverse complement strand
CCCGAAGTCCAGAAGCGACCTAAAACGCTTGGTGTAAGTCTTGAGATCACCACCCCAGCAAGTCAGCAAAGGAAAGTCGAGGGCGACCGAGTTGCTCATTGAGCCGGATACAGAAGTCGTGCAACGCTACCCTCGCCGCCAGACGCGCCCGCGCGCCACTCAGCTCATGGGGACGCTCCCGGCGCGGGCCGAAGGCATTGAGGAGCTTGTCGTAGACCGTCTCCACGATCTGGCGGATTCCGGCCAGCCATCGCCTCAAGCGCTTGGGCCAGCTTCGCCTGCGGCTATTCCTTTTGGGAGGAGATGACCCGCGCTCCGTAACGATCAAGCCACCCGAGGCGATTCTCCTCCCCCTCGAAGCCTTTGTCAGCCACGTGGCATCCGGCGGCGGCCCGCCCCACGCTCGAAAGTCTGGGGCTCGGGCGTCGGCGAGCGGCGAGGAAGGTCTCGGCCATCGGCTGGTCGGCGGTGGAGGCGGTCCCGAAACCGAAGCCGATGATGACGCCCTTCGGGCTGACGGCCACGAGCAGCTTGAAGCCCTCGTGCTATCCCAGACGGTTGCTCCATCCAACGTCGGCGCGGCCCGCGAGCCATCCCGCGCCTCGACGCTTGGAGTCCCGGACGACCATCGCCTTAAGCTGTCGAGGACTTCGTAGGGGCATTCGCGCTAGCCCATCACCTCCGCCAGATGCAGGGCGACTTCCTCGATGAGGCCCGCGAGCGAGCGAGCGCGCGGCGGTTGAGGTGGGAACGCTCGGGCAGGGTGGGAAAGGTGTCCGCGAGGTTGGACTCGGCGTGGCGATGGAAGTCTCGTTCGCTGACGAACCGGGAGAAACGGGCGAAGATGGCGAGGGTGATAGCCTCGCTGTCGGAGAGGAAAGCATCGGGTCCGGGCCGCCGAACCTTCGGCGGGCGGGATCTGGTGAAATCATCCACCATGACGTAAAGCGCGGTGAGGAAGGTGTCCTTGAGTCGAGCATGAGGAGTCGGTTCCTTTCCCTTCGGGATCGGGTGGCAAGCCGACTTTAGAGCGTGGGCGCCTTCCGCTCAAGCATCCACGGATAATGCACACCAAGCGTTTAAAGTCTGGCGACTCCCGCTCGAGCCCGCTGCTCGTCGGAGAGGGCATATTTCATTACCTGAGACAGATCGGAGTGTCCCATCAACTCCGCCAGCTCCCTGACGTGGCCTGGGTTGGCCTGCAAGTACCAGGTCCCGAAGGTGCGCCTCAGGTCGTGAGGCTTCAGGTCCTGCTTCTTGATCGAACTGTGCCTCAACCACTTGTAGAGCCTGCGCCTCAAGGTGTTCTCTGTCACCCGCTCTCCTTTCTCATTGAGGAAGAGATGGGGAAGAGGAGACTCCCCATCTCCAGGTGGGAGGAGTTGGTCCCGGATCTTGAGATACCTTTTCAGCGAGCGGCCCAGCTTCGGGCTCATAGGCACCACGCGCTCCTTGTTGCCCTTGCCCCTGGCGACCCTGACCTCCTCCTCGCCTCGGGTGAAAGAGAGGTCACCTAGAACGAGGGAGGTCGTCTCCTCGATCCTGAGACCGGCGTAGATCATCACCGAGAAAGCAGCGTGGTCGCGGGCGGCCAGGGCAGGAGCCAACGTCCTCCGGCGCGACTCGCTGACGGGCAAGCCATCCTCAGCATCATTTGCCGCGGTCGGTTCTCTTTTCTCGATTGCGGAGAGCAGGATCCCGGCCTCGTGCCTGGTCAGGTAGCTGCGCTTGGGCGCCTTCTGATGGAAACGCGCTTCATCAAGCCGCCTGGTGGGGTCGGGGACATCGAGCCTCCTGGAGATTGTTTGGAAGAAGCTACGCAGGACGGCGAGGTGATTCTTCCTGGAGGAGTCGGCCATGCCACGCTCTTGCTTGAGGTGGACCACGTAAGCCTCGACCTCGTCCGCTCCTATATACAAATAGGGCGCGTCGAATTCCTCGGACCCCCGTTCTGCGCCGTGCCGTGTGGCGACCCAGCGCTGGAAGAGCTCGAGCTTCTTGCGATAGTCATCCGTCGTCCTCCGAGAACGACCACCGGCGCGTTTGGCGTCGAGGAAGAAGCGTAGGGCGTCCCCGAGCCAGAGTCCGTCGTCGCCCGGCTCTACCGCTGACCCGGTCAAAGCCTCGCGCGTGTCAACATCCGCCATCGGTTCCATCCTCCCTCGCGCTCATTTTTACGTATGGTATCATGTATGGCATGAAGAAGACCACTGTTTATCTGCCGGAGGAGTTGAAGGCCGAGTTGGCGAGGGTGGCGGGGGAAGCGGGCAGGAGCGAGGCTGATCTCATGCGGGATGCGATCGGGAGCCTGGTCCGTGAGAGCAGGCCGCCCAGGCCGCGGCTGCCGCTTTTCGAAAGCGGCGACGAAACCCTGGCCGAGCGAGTCGATGAGGAGCTGGCCAGAGGCTTCGGCGAGCGGTGATGGTGCTCGACACCAGCGGCTTGCTCGCGGCGATAGACTCCACCCAGAGCAGACACGCCGGCGCGCGCCAGGCAGTGGAACAGTCCGACGGGCCCTATCTGATCTCGCCGTTCGTGCTCGCCGAGCTCGACTACCTGCTCGCCACGAGGGTCGGGCGCGCGGAGCAACTCGCGCTGCTTGGCGAAGTCGAGCGCGGCGTCTACCGGCTGGAAACCTTCTCGGCCTCCGACGTCGCTCGGGCCAGGACCGTGCTCGAGCGCTACCAGGACCTCGACCTCGGCCTGGCCGACGCCTCCAACGTCATTCTAGCCAACAGGTACTCCACCCACGACATCCTAACCCTCGACGAGCGTCACTTCCGAACCGTCCTCGGTCCAGGCGAGCAGCCATTCCGCATCCTGCCCGCCGACCTAGAGATTCACCCCTAATGCGTAGCTTACCACGATAATCTTACACAACTCGGGAGGAGAATGCCGCTTAGATACGCGCTTTTTATTCCGAGGAGGTAAACATGGTGAGTTTAGTGTGTAAGATTATTCGACACAGTGAGGGATTTCAGAGGAGGTTAGATTCCCAGAGTCTCACGAACTGCGCCGGGGTGAGAACCGAGGTCGGAGGGTCTTTCATGCCGAGGATGTCCTCGTCTCCGCTTGCCAGGTACGATGCTAGATAATTACCATTATCTGACATAACGAATGGAGCGGGTAGTACCACACGCAACCGTGGATGGTAGTCAGGCTGCATGAGCAGCCTCCAACAACCATCTCGGTCGTCTCCCGCGTCGCTTGAGTGGGGTCGGAGGAACGGCAAAACTCAACAGTTCGTAAAG
>JACCSM010000423.1 GCA_013698525.1 Rubrobacteraceae bacterium | reverse complement strand
GCATCAGTGCCGTTCTCGTTGGGGTTACTGCGGCGGTAGTGGGCGTGATCGCCAACCTCGCGGTGTACTTCGCCACGCAGGTTCTGTTCCCCGACGGTGTCTCTTTTCAGGGGCTTGACGTCTTCGCCTTGATCGTGGCCGTCGCATCGTTCGTCGTGCTGCAAAGGTTCAAAGTCCCGATCTACTTGATGGTCCCTGCCGGCGCCGTCGTGGGGATGGTATGGACGCTCCTGTAGACGACGTAAGATACTCTGTATCATCCTGATCCGGTACCTCCCGACGCTGCGACCCTCACCCTCTACGCCCATCCGCGCAGGGTAGACTCTCCCGTGTGGCCCCTCTGAAGATAGAAGTCTCGGGACTCGGCTACGCTGTCGGCGGCGTGGAGATCCTGAAAAGCGTCGACGCCGGGATGCAGGGAGGCGAGATCACCGCCGTCGTGGGGCCCTCGGGTGCTGGAAAGAGCACCTTGCTGCGCGCCATCAACCGCCTTATAGAGCCATCTTCTGGGGAGGTCTACCTGGATGGGCGGCCGACGAGTGCCCTTGACCCGTTGGAGCTGCGGCGACGAGTCGGGATGGTCTTCCAGATCCCCGCGGTCTTCGGGGACTCGGTCGAGGAGGCGGTCCTCTACGGGGTGCGCCTCTCCGGTAAGAACGCGGACCCGGGACGGCTGCTCGAGATGGTGGGGCTGGACGCTTCGCTGGCGGGACGCGATCCGCAGTCCCTCTCCGTCGGGCAGCAGCAGCGCGTCACCATGGCCCGCACCCTCGCCCTGGAGCCGGAGGCACTCCTGCTAGACGAGCCCACGAGCGCCCTCGACGAGGCCGCGCGCCGCAGGATCGAGGAACTTGTCGGGGACCTGAACGCCAGGCTGGGACTCACGATGGTCTTCGTGAGCCACGACCTCGTCCAGGTCGAGCGCGTAGCCGACCGGGTGATCGTACTGGCGGAGGGAAGGAGCGTAGGGGCGTGGGATAAGGAGGATTTCTTCTCTGGTGCGGGAGAGCGGGCGCGGCAGTTCATCGCGGGGAGGCTCTAGAATGGCAGATCTACAAACCTTAGGCCCGGCGCTTCTGACCCTCGGGCTTGTGGCCGTTGCGGTCGTTTTGAGCCTCTACGAGAAGCTCGATCTGGAGAAGGACATAGGCGTCGCCGTAGTCCGCTCCTTCTTGCAGCTCGCCGCGATAGGGTACGTCATAAACTTCATTTTCGGGCTGAAGAACATCGGGGCGGTCGTGCTGCTCTTGGCCGGTATGGTGCTCTTCGCCGCCTGGACCTCGGCGCGCAGGGCCGGGGATGTGCCCCGGGCTTTCCTCGTGGCGGCCGTCGCCGTCGGGGCGGCGGCTGTTGCGACGCTGGGATTGTTGCTCACGCTCAGGATCGTACCAGCAACGGCGCGGTACCTGATCCCCCTTGGGGGCATGGTGATCGGAAACTCCATGAACGCCGCAAGCCTTACGATGACACGCATCCGCGACGACGTGGCCGAACAAAGGCCCAAGGTCGAAGCAGCCCTCGCCCTCGGGGCCACGAGCCGCCAGGCCGTAGCACCCATCCTGAGAACCGCGCTCCAGCGTGCCCTGATCCCCCTCATAGACGCCACGAAGACAACGGGACTAATCTTCCTGCCGGGTGCGATGGTAGGCATGATCATCGCCGGCGCCGACCCACTGGAAGCGGTACGACTCCAGATAGTCGTCCTCTACATGCTGCTCGGGAGTGTCTCCATCGCCGCGATCCTGGTCGGCACGCTCTCATACCGCGCCTTCTTTACCCCGCGACACCAGCTCAGGAGAGCGCCCCCAAGTACTGAATGACGACGCAGAACAAAAAGCTGAAATTCTGACTGGCTGAAGTGCTGACAAGCTAGAATGGCCGGCTTGTCCCCCCGGTCGGGCGCACAACCAGGACCGGGCAGTGGGCGTGCCGGACAACTGAGTCGGCGACGTTACCCATGAGGGCACGTCTCATCCCGCCGAACCCACGGCTGCCGATCACTATCATGCCGGCGTCGATGTCCTCGGCAAGGTGCACTATCGCCTCATCCCTTTCTTCGTCCATCTTCAGGTGGGCGACCGCGACGGTGCCGCCCGCCTCCTCGATCTTCCCGACCTGCTCATCGAGTACCTCCTGGGCCTCCCTCCTTAGATCTTCGCCACGCGCCTCGGCGTATTCGTCGTAGACGGCAGCAGGGAACGTGCGCCCGACTGCGACGACGTGCAGTCGCGAGCCGGTGCTCTGGGCGAGATCTATCGCAACCTCAGCCGCCTGATGCGCGTGCGGAGAACCGTCGGTCGCCAGCAAGATGCGCGTAGGGAAGATTTTCAACTTGCCATCCTTTCGTTGTGATACAGACCGGGATAATCGCGTCTCCCTCTCGTAAGAGCGGTACTCAAACCGGCTCGTCGCGGGGTTCGACGAGGATCTCGTTTACGGCGACGTGCTCGGGTTGCACGAGCGCGTGCACCACAGACGCGGCCACGTCCTCCGGATCGAGCACGCGGGCCCCACCCGGCTGTCCGTACTCCTCCAGCGCCTCCTCGTCCCCGCTCATCGAGATGAGATCCGTCGCCACGTTCCCGGGCTGAATGGTCGTCACCTTCACCCCCGTGCCCGCCGTCTCGAGCCGCAGGCCCTGGGAGAGCGCCTCCACGAAGAACTTGCTCGCCGAGTAGACCGCGAGGCCGGGGAAAACTTTCCGCCCCGCGTCCGAGGAGATAGTAACGATGTGCCCCCGTCCTCTCTCGAGCATCCCCGGTAGCACAGCACCGACACAGTTGAGCGCGCCCTTGCAGTTGACCTCGACGGTCCGCTCCCACTCCTCCTCGCGTCTGTTCTTCATCAGGGTGTAGTACATGACGCCCGCGCAGTTGACGAGGATCTCCACAGACCCAAGCTCCTCCTCGGCGCGCGACACGAGCGACCGGACCTGCTCGCGGTCCGTAACGTCGGTGGGCGCGACGATGCTCTCCTTGCCTTTGCGGCTTTCGAGACCGGACTGGACCTCGAGTAGTGCGTCCTCTCGACGGGCTGCGAGCGCAACGCTGGCCCCCCCGGCGCTCAGCGCCCCGGCCACGGCGGCACCGATGCCGCTCGAAGCCCCGGTCACCACAGCGACCCTGTTCCGGAGAGATCCCACCTCCACGCGTAGACTACCCTCTTACAACAGTGTTCACAAGAATCGACCCTGCGCTCCCAAAGTGCTGAAATGCTAACAAGCGAAGGCGAAGCCGGAGCGTGCTGAAATGCTGACCAGCGCGGCATGGGGAAGGCCTAAGCCTTCCC
>JACCSM010000369.1 GCA_013698525.1 Rubrobacteraceae bacterium | reverse complement strand
TTCTCTTTCGGGATGACCCGTTCGATCTCTCCGCGTTTACCCTTCTCTTTGCCTGAGATCACAACGACGGTGTCCCCACGCTTTAGTTTGAGACCCATAATTACAACACCTCCGGGGCGAGCGAGATGATCCTGGTGTAACCCTTCTCCCTGAGCTCGCGGGCGACGGGACCGAAGATACGCGTCCCGCGGGGGGCGCCATCGGGGTTGATGATCACGCCGGCGTTCTCCCCAAAGCGGATGTATGACCCGTCGTCGCGGCGCGTCTCTTTCCTGGTCCTGACCACGACGGCCCGCACTACCTCACCCTTCTTGACGGCGCTGCCTGGCGTGGCCTCCTTGACGGTGGCCACGATCACGTCCCCTACGCCCGCGGTGCGCCGCTTGCTGCCGCCGAGCACGCGGATGGTCAGGATACTCCTGGCACCCGAGTTGTCCGCGACCCTGAGCCTCGACTCTTGCTGAATCACTACTGGGGCCTCGATATGATGTTCGCGAGCCGCCACCTCTTGCGCGCCGAAAGCGGCCTCGTCTCTACGATCCGCACCGTATCGCCCAAGCGCGCCTCGTTACTCTCGTCGTGCACCATGAACTTCCTGGAACGGCGCACTCGCTTCTTGTACATAGGGTGGCGCACCAGCGCCTCTACCGAGACGGTTACCGTCTTCTCGGCCTTGTCCGAGACGATGATCCCGACCCGCTCCTTGCGCCTGTTCCGCTCCGTGTCGGTCTGGATCTGGCCCTCGTCCTGGTCCAGGGCCGGGCCCTTGGCGGGACCAGCCTCGAGGCCGGCTTCGCCCGTCTCGATGAGATCCTGCGGCGTCTCCGCTATGGGCTCCTCGGTCGTCTCAGGAGTCTGGTTTTTCTCTTCCTCTACCACTACCTACTCTCCTGTTTTCTGGTTAAGGACCGTCAGGATCCTGGCGATGTTCTTCCTGACTTCTTTGAGCTGTCCCGTGTTCTCCAACTGCCCGGTTGCGTGCTGGAAGCGCAGGTTGAAGAGCTCGCGCCGCGTCTCGGCGAGGCGCTGCTCGAGCTCCTCGACGTCCAGCTCGCGCACTTCGGCTACCTTCACTGCTGAACACCCCCTCGTGAGAGGAAACGGGTCTTTATGGGGAGCTTCTGGGCGGCGAGGTGCATGGCCTCGCGGGCCAGCGTCTCATCCACACCGCTCATCTCGAACATGACGCGCCCCGGCTTGACGACAGCGACGTACGACTCGGGGCTCCCCTTGCCGCTACCCATCCTGGTCTCGGCCGGCTTCTTGGTCACCGGCTTGTGCGGGAAGATGTTGATCCAGACCTTCCCCCCACGACGGATCTTCCTGGTCATCGCGATACGCGCCGCCTCTATCTGGCGGTTGGTGATCCAGGCCGGCTCCAGAGCCTGCAGCCCGTACTCGCCGAACTGCACGTCGGTCCCGCCCTTGGCCTTCCCGCGCATCCTGCCCCTGTGGGGCTTCCTGTACTTGAGCTTCTTGGGTACAAGCATCGTCTACCGCCTGATCGCTTCTGGTTGCTCGTCGTGCACGCCGTGGTTGATCCAGACCTTGACCCCGATCTGGCCCATCTGGGTCTTGGCCTCCCTGAAACCGTAGTCTATGTCCGCATCCAACGTGTGCAGTGGCACTCTTCCTTCTGAGATGGTCTCGGACCGGCTCATCTCGATACCGCCGAGCCTCCCTCCGCACTGGATCCTGGCGCCTTCGGCACCGCTGCGGATGGCGCTGGTCAGGGCGCGTTTCATGGTCCGCCGGAACGCGGCGCGCCCGACGAGCTGTTCGGCGATGGACTCGGCCACGAGGCTCGCGTTGAGCTCGGGACGGGAGACCTCGCGTACGTTGACCTGCACCTTCTTGTTGGTGAGCCTCTCGAGGTCGCCCCTCAGGGCGTCAACCTCGCTGCCGCCCTTGCCGATCACGATCCCGGGCCTTGCCGTATGGATGTCGACGGCGATCTCACCCTGCGCGGCGGCCTTTCTTATCTGGATGTCCGCTATACCTGCCCTTGTTAGCTTCTTCTCGATGTGATCCCGGATCTTGAGGTCCTCGCCGAGGAGCTCGGCGTAGTCCCTGTCCGAATACCAACTGCTCTTGAAGTCGACCTTCTCGCCTTTGCGCTGGACGCCGAGGCGGAAGCCCTCAGGATGTACTTTCTGGCC
>JACCSM010000361.1 GCA_013698525.1 Rubrobacteraceae bacterium | reverse complement strand
ACGCTGACTTCGCAGTTCTCCACGCTCGCTATCGTTGCGCCGGTGGCCTCCGCCACCCCACCGCGTATCTGAGAGGCCGCGTCATCGGTGGCGTGTAAAGCCTCTTCGCTCTCCCACAAAGCCACACCGCGCACCCTGCCGCTCTCCCGATCACCAAGGGTGATAAATCCCTTGAAACCATCCAGCTGCTGAAGCTGCGGTAGGACCTGCTCCTTAGTGTAGCGTGTGGCATCGTCGAACCTATCTGAAGCGACCTCCAATGTGGTCACTCGGGCGTGCATGTTGGTTCCTCCTTTCCGACCCGCCTCCCAGGCGGGTCAACCTTTCCACCACAACCATGATGCCATCTCCAGAAGCCCGATGCGAACTTCTGAGAATTACCCTTCCACGCACTCAGCTCAATAGGCACGTGTAAGGGCCAAAGCGCCGTTTCCCCGGCCCCAAGGTCGCTCGGTCGATGACGCCGACTACTTCACTACTTCCTGTGCTGCCCAGGCGGGATCGAGGTCGAACGCGGGGTTTTTGGTGAGGTTGGTCGGGTCCGAGCCGTCGGCTTCCATCTCGTAGACCTCCAGGTTGCCGTCCCTGGCGGAGGTGAAGGCTATACGCTTGCCGTTGGGCGAATAGGCCGGATCTTCGTCGATCGCCGTGTTGAAGGTGAGTTGTTCGAGCCCCGTGCCATCGCGGTTCATCCTAAAGATCTCGTAGTCGCCCGTGGGATTGCGGACCCTCGGACCCGTGGTTCGGTCGCTGGTGAACGTGATCTTGCCACCCCCGTTCGAGGAGGCCGCCTTGGCGGGCAAAGAGGTCATCGCTAGGAAGCCTACCAGCGCGAGACAGGACACCATCGAGGCGATTCTTCCCGCCCCTGCCACCTTGCTTGCCGCGCTCCTCGACATGCCGTACCACCCTTCTGTAATAGGGTGGAAGGATAAAGGTGTTGCAGACTCCCGCCCCTGCTTACCATGGCGTGCTAAGTATGGAGGTGGCAGAGCATCGGTGCATACTCCAAATGGGCTATCTTTTCCGTGGCTCGGGCACTCGGATGAATAAGCGCACGAGCTCAGGGCTTCAGCAAGACCTTGACCGCGCCATCCTGCTTCTTCTGGAAGATCTCGTAGCCGTACGGCGCCTCCTCCAGCGGCAACTTGTGGGTTGCGAGGTCCTCGACGCCCAAAGGGTCGGAGACGTCGATCAGGAGCGGCATGATGTCGTCGGTCCAATGCTTGACGTTGGCCTGCCCCATCCTCAGCTGTATCTGCTTGTCGAAGAGCGTGAGCATGGGCAGGGGGTCGGCCATGCCACCGTAGAGCCCGATCAGGGAGATAGTGCCGCCCCGGCGCACCGTGTCGATGGCGGAGTAGAGGGCGCTAAGCCTATCGACCCCGCCCCTGTTCAGGGCCTCCTGGGCGACCGCGTCGGGCAGGAGGCCCGTGATCGTCTGCGCGAGCCCCGTGGCGGGCGAGCCGTGCGCCTCCATACCGACCGCCTCGATCACCGAATCGGGCCCGCGCCCGTCGGTCATCTCGCGGATGGCGTCGGGGATGTCGCCGTCGTGCTCGCGCATGTCTACCACCTCTATCCCGTGCCGGCGCGCCATCTCCAGGCGCTCGGACACGAGGTCGACGGCGATGACCCGGTAACCCTTGTGGCGGGCGATGCGTGCGCTCATCTGTCCGATAGGTCCTAGCCCGAAGACCACCACGCTGCCCCCCTCCGGGACGCCAGCGTACTCGACCGCCTGCCAGGATGTGGGCAGAACATCCGAGAGGTAGACGAAGCGCTCGTCGGGCATGCCCTCGGCCTCCTCGGGCACCTTCACGGGACCGTACTGGGCCTGGGGGACGCGCAGGAACTCCGCCTGTCCCCCGGCCACGTTCCCGTAAAGTTTCGCGAAGCCGAGCATCGTGGAGCCCATGCCCTGCTCGTGCACCTGGGTGGTCTCGCACTGGGACTGGAGGCCCTGGTCGCACATCCAGCAGTGGCCGCAGGACACGTTGAACGGGATCACGACCCTGTCCCCGGGCGCGATGTTGGTGACCTCCGGGCCGACCTCCTCGACGATGCCCATCGGCTCGTGGCCCAGGACGTAGCCCTCATCGATGAACGCTCCCAAGACCTCGTAGAGATGCAGGTCCGAGCCGCAGATGTTGGTCGTGGTGATCCGGACGATGGCATCCGTGGGTTCCTGGATCGTCGGGTCGGGTACGTTGTCCACCCTGACGTCGCGCTTGCCGTGCCATGCTACCGCCTTCATCTCATCTTACCTCCGTAGTCGTGTCGATCCGTTGTGTCGCTGGGCGTGCCGTAACGCTCGCTCAACCTGTATACCCGAGACGGTTAGTCTACACTCCCGACTTCCTCTTGCCCTACTGGAACAGGGGAACGGGCGCTGGCCTAGAAGGACTATGCCCAACTTTCGAGAATGTTGGTAAGGCGAAGTTCGAAGAATCCGATAAAGACGAACTTCGAAGAACGCCTCTTCCACGCACTCCGGTGAATAGGGGCAACTATGCCTGATTCTCTCGGACGTAGCTGCGGGTCAACCCTCCTGCCCTGCGCCCGCGGGAGTTTGCTCCCGCCCAGCATTCCGAAACAACAACGCCGATCCGACAAACAGCGAGACGAAGAACCCATTCAGGGCCAAGATCTCTACCGGAGGGCTCCACGGGGAGCCCAACCCGAAGATCAGCACGATCACGGCGACCAACGCCTGAGCGAGCGCCGTCGCGAACAACGCGCGTGCCATTCCATGCGGCCGGAAGCGCGCGATGATGGCACCGATGATTCCGACGGCGAGCACCCCGACATACATCGAGTTGGCGTTGTCGTCCTCAGTCCCGATGATGCCGACGGCACCGGTCACCCAGACGAGGATAAATGCTGCCGCGAGCGCAACGCCGACGGCGGCTCGGTACGCGATATTGCCCGCCTTCCTCGCTGCCAGCACATACGTGAGACCAGTGCCGAAGATGAGGGCACCGGCGAAAACGAAATCGGCCAGATTCCAGGCCCATGCCGCTAACAAGGGTATCAGCAATATGAACGCTGTCGCGAGCGCAACGCCGACGACGGATCGGTACGCGTTCCTGTTCAACATAGTGCTCCTCTCCTTGAGCGCGCTGTAGAGCAACTCCGGTAGGGTGCGGGCCCACAGCGCCGCCAGACCCAAGCCGCCGCCGTCCTCCAGCTCCTCGCGGCACAGGTCCTGAAAACAGCGGGCCATCTCGCCGCCGTACTCGTCTCGAAGCCCGCGCGGGTAGGCCCGCAGGAGCGAGCGGTAGGCCCGCTCCGAGGTTCCTACAGCGCGTCCGTGCCCTCTCCGACGCGGCCTCTCCGGGAGGGGCATCAAGCCCCTCCGAAGATCGTCCCGGGCGCGCGCCGGGGGAAGGCGCCCTTCTGCCGCGCGGCGCGCACCAGGCCGTCGAGCCTTTCGACCTCCGCCGCCAGGACCTCGCCGCCGAAGCCGCTCAGGCGGTAGTAGCGTCGCCTCTCGTCGTCCGCCTCTGGGCCGGGTCGCTCTTCGGACTCCTCGATCATGCCGCCCTCCTTCAGGCGCTTGATCGCCCCGTACAGCGTCCCCGGCCCGAGGCGCACCGCGCCGGCCGTCCTCCCGCGCACCTCGAGCATGATCCCGTAGCCGTGGCGCTCCCCGTCGGCCAGGGCCAACAAGACGTTCAGCGCGACGGGCGTCAGGGGCAGGAGGTCTTCCGGGTTGTTCGGGCATCCTCCCGACGATTCTCCACCGCTCACGGCATCACCCCTTTGCGTTGCACCGCATCTCGTTACATCGTCAAACGATGCAACTCACCACGGAATAGTACGCCGCCTCGGGGGGCTCGTCAAGGCGGGGCGAGCGCCACGGTTCGGGGCACGGAACGCGTCGACCTCGTACCTGCGACTTTGCCGAAGGGTCCGGGCGGCAGCTGGCCGCTCAGGCTTGAGGGGTCAACCCCAGGCCTCGTGGTAAGCGAACAAGACCTCCTGCAGCGCCGCGGGCTTCTTCCGGGACCGGGCGGCGTAGCCTTCCAGGCCGAGCGCTTTCAGCCAGCCGGAGAGATCCGGGAACTTTCGAGGTTTCTGCCAGTCCTCGCTGCAGCCCGGCGGGGCGCTATTCTTGGCCGAGTTTGCACACGGATGTGTGTGCATACCCCTCGAGCCTCGGCCCCGCGAACAGCCTCCGCGCCTAAGCGAGACGCTTTGCTACGCGGCGCGAATGGCTAGAGTCGACCTAAGACCTTCTCGAAGCGTTTTTCTGTCTCCACGGAAGGTTCCGTGCCCCAGATGCTCTTTAGGATATCCTTAAACAACCTGTACTGGGGGAGGGTTACGGTCGCTGTCACCAGCCGCAATCGAGCGGCACGGTCCTCGCTATGCTCAGAACTGCTCCACGTAGCCGGCCGCCACCTCCTCCGGCGGATTGGTGTAGCGCTGGATGTAGCGC
>JACCSM010000340.1 GCA_013698525.1 Rubrobacteraceae bacterium | reverse complement strand
AGGCGCTGGCCCGAGACGGCGAGTTGACTTCCACGATGGCCGCTTTGCGCACCGAGTTGACGGTCGAGGAAGCGGCGGAGCTTCTCGAAGGGTTGGCCGGCAAGGGGCATCTTAGGGTGTCCGCCCGTGAAGGCGCGATGGTGTACGCGCTCCTTGAGCGGGATCGCCACGAGTTGCTGCGGGCCTACGGAGAATCTTCCGACGATTCCGCGGATGGCTCCGGGGACGAAGCGACTCTCATCGAGCCCCTGAGCCAGCGCGAGCACGAAGTCCTCGGGTTGCTGGCCTCTGGTCGCTCCAACGGGGAGATCGCCCGCGACCTGCATGTGACCGTGGGCACTGTGAAGGCGCACGCGAGCAGCATCTACCGCAAGCTCGGGGCGAAGGGCCGTGCAGAGGCCGTCTTCAAGGCGCGGAAACTGGATCTACTCGGCTAGAGGTCTCTGCGGCAGTCGGGAAGTAGGCAACTTGCGGTTCGCTCCACGGACGCCGATTTCCCGACCTCGAACGGCGCATCCTCTCATTGCGTTGCGGTTGTTTACGACCGGGAAGCTCGAAACAAGCCCTTCGATTCTACTTTCGTTCTACCTTCGTCGGTTGCCGATTGGACCGGATTAGCGGTAGGTTGAAGGGTATGTGAAGGCGCAGTCCGTCCGAGAAAGGAGCCTCATGACCGTGGTCACCCTCCGTAACCGGAACCCCGTAACCACAACATTCGGCATCTTCGTTGCTCTCTACGCTATTACTTTTCTTCTGGGTGCTCTGTTGCATTTGGGGGCGCGGCTCCTGGTTGGATCCGTGGTCCTCGCGGAGCCCCGGATAGTTCCCGCGACGATAGTCGAGACGCTCTGTGGACTCTTCCTCGCGGTCAGCGCCTACGCTGTGTTCGCTCGCAGGGATTGGGCCTGGTCCACATTCGTAGGTGCCCATGCCTTCGCGTTGGCGGGCGTGTTGCTCGGCATGGTGGCGATAGCCGTCGGCTCCGGCCCGAGCACGGATCTGAACGACATCTACCACCGCGTGATGCTGACGGTGCTCGCGGCCGGGCTGGTCCTGCTGTTGACGCCGACCGGGAGAGCAGCGTTCGGTCGCGGCGCCAGGGGCTCACACGATCGCGCCGATCCACTGTCGAAGGCACGCGAACAGACAGACAAACCGACTGGAGGAGACGAGACATGAACGGTCAGACCGAAGAACTGAAGAAGATTGTGGAGGATTGGGCTGTGGCCGAGCTGCGTGGCGACGCCACCTTCCTCGGGAGCGTCCTCGCCGAGGACTTCGTCGGCGTGGGGCCGCGCGGCTTCACGCTGACCAGAGAGCAGTGGATCTCGCGCCACGAGGCCGGGAACCTGCGTTACGAGTCTTTCGGGCTGGACGAGGTAGATGTTCGCCTCTATGGGGATGCGGCGGTCGCAGTATGTCGCCAGACTGCGGAGGGGGTGTACGAGGACGAGAACGGCCGCTACGACATCCACGAGCAGTTCCGCGCGACGCTCGTCTTCGTGAGGCAGCAGGGACACTGGCTGCTTGCCGGCCTGCAATTGAGCCCCATCCTGGGCAGACCGTGAGCCCGCCGCCAATACCATGCCGCTAACATATTCCCCGGCGCGACAGTCGGCTGAAGGAGGCCATGTGCAGAACCCGATGATCGAGAAACTGGTCCAGTTCACGCATCTGGAGAAAACGTACGGCTACCTCCCCGGCATGAGCGAGGCGACGGTGGCGGCGCTCCTCGGCCTGGACGAGGCGACCTACCGGGAGATCAAAGCCTGCTTCGACAAGAACGCCCGCGAGGCGGCCCAGGAACTCCTCGAAGACTCTTCTCTTGCCGGGCTCGTGGATCGGTTGCCGTTCCAATCCGGGGAGACCGTGCTCGGCGTAGGCGACAGCTTCACCGACGATTTGCAATCGTGGTTGGAGATCGTGCGACACTTGCTGGAGTCGCGGCGACCGCGGGGCAAGATCCGCATTCTGAACGAGGGCGTATCGGCCCAGACGACCGCGATGGCGCTGCGGCGCTTCGTCCCGCTCGTCTCGCGGGAGCCGGACTGGATAGTCTGCTTCCTGGGCGGCAACGACGTCACCAGGATCGGTCCCGAGTCAAACAAGACCCAGGTGAGTCTCGAAGAGACGACCAAAAATCTGGATGCCATGCGCCGCATGGCATCCACGCTGACAGATACTCGCTGGATCTGGATCACCCCACCCACCTTCGACGAGGCGCGAGCCGCTGCGTTCCCTCCCTTCCAGATGGGCCAGTCACACTGGCGCAACGACGACGTACTCGCCATCGGCGACTTCATGCGCGAGCAACCAGATCCCGCGGTGGACCTGCAGGCTGTCTTCGGCACGCCAGCGGACCCGGAGCTTCAGGGACCCGACGGCGTACACCCCTCCCTGGCCGGACAGAAGGCCATAGCCAGGGCATTCGTAGAAAGGCTGGCACCGTGAGGAGGTGCCGATGCTCCGGGCCGAGCCACCTCGCCGGTGCGGCGCCGGAAGCTCATGGTGGGCCTGGCATTGAGGCTCGTAGGCGTTGTTGCCCTGAACAGGATGCTCCTGAGAAGACCTTCCGGTTCTTCACAAAACTTCAGATGGGAGAAATGTGATGAACCAGCGAAACTCGTTGTCCTTGTATGGCAAAGTGACGGTGGCTGCCCTCCTTGTCGCGACCGCCGGGATCGTGATCCAGTTCGTTTCGGGGGTCGACTTTCCGACGGTCCCGCCGGGGCTCATCATACTGCTGGTGGCGGCCGGTCTGGTTGCCTTCGGACCATGGAGGGGTACACCGGTCGTCGGCGTAGTCGTGGGTCTCTTCCTCCTCGTCGGTTTCTTCGCGAGCGGGCAGATCAGAGCCCTGCTCGATCCTGGCTGGTTCGGGCGGTTCGTCGGCGTGTGGGTACTGTTCCTTTCGGTGATAACCGCAGGCGTCGCCGGTGCCGTCGCCACCGTCCAGAACTACCGCAATACATAGAAAGAGAGTCGCCACATGAAGATCGGACTCATAATCAACAACTTCGACTGGGTCGGAGATTCTTCCGATCCGGGCGCGATGTTGGCCGGGATCGCGCGTACTGCCGAAGGCGCGGGGTTCGACCTGATCGGGGTGTCGGACCACGTCTGGCAGCATCCCTTCATGGGCGGCCCAGAGGCCGGCGAGCTGGAGTGTTACGGCACGCTGGCGTTCCTGGCCGCCAACACCAGCCGGGTCAAGCTGATGTCCGTCGTGAGCGGGGTGCATTTCAGGCATCCAGGCATGCTGGCGAAAACGGTGACGACGCTGGACGTGCTGTCAGGGGGCCGTGCCTGGCTCGGCGTCGGGGCCGGCCACTACGAAGAGGAGGCGCACGGGCTGGGCATCCCCTTTCCACCGCTCAAGGAACGTTTCGAGATGCTGGAGGAGACGGTCCAGATCTGCCAGCGTATGTGGAGCGGCGAGCAGGGTGACGAGCGCACCTTCGAGGGCAGACACTACCGGCTCGAACGTCCGCTCAACCTCCCGCAGAGCCTGGTTCGGCCTCACCCGCCGATCATGATCGCCGGCGGTGGCGAGAAGAAGACCCTGCGCCTGGTCGCCCGCTACGCCGACGCCTGCAACCTGTACCCGACACCGGACCTCGCGCGGAAGCTGGACGTCCTGTGCCGACACTGCGAGGAAGAGGGCCGCGACTACAACGAGATCGAGAAGACCTGCATGTTCCGCTTCGGTAGTGGCGAGGGCGCTTTCAATCCTGACGAGCTGATCGAACAGCTACGCTCGTTCGCCGGCCTGGGCATTCAGACGGTGATCGGCTTCATCCCGCCCGTGGGCCCGGTCGCCCGTCTGGAAGAGATCGGTCGCCAGGTCATCCCGGCGGCCGTGGACTTTTAGCCGCCAGGGTTCGGTGAACCTAAATCGAGACGCCGAGCAGGCCGCGAGTGACCTTTTCGGTGTCGGAGGAGATTTTCAATAACGGGACCATGCGATGTACTTGTAACAAATGTCCCGACATATGCGAGAACGAGGAGCGCAGCGATGCACTCCTCGTCCGCATTCCCGCCGGACGCTACGGCGAGCCGGAAGACCTCAAAGGCGCGGTGGTCTTCCTGTCTTCCGCGGCGGGAGATTTCATCCACGGCACGATCCTGCCGGTGGACGGCGGCTGGCTGGGACGATAGCTACCTCGAGACACCGAGCAGGTCGTAGGTGAACTGAAAGTCGGTAGAAAGCGGCTGGTCTGTTAGTGGACTGAGTTTAGAGATTCGGGATTCTCATACAAAAGAGCTGAATCTCCATCTGATAAGCGCAGGATGTCACCTATTAGCAGGTAGGTTTGTATCACGGCTTGATTAACCTCAAACTCTGAAGTGTTTTTATGCACTCCCTTATTACTGAGATTATACAGGGTGGGTTCAACCGGTGAGCGCAACGGTCTTGGCCAGTGTAGCAGTCGGTGTGTCGTAGCCTAGAGTCTTGCGGGGCCTCGTGTTGAGCTTCAGCGCGATCAGGTCGAGGTCGTGTTGGCTGTGTACCGAGAGATCGGT
>JACCSM010000335.1 GCA_013698525.1 Rubrobacteraceae bacterium | reverse complement strand
CGAAGGTCTCCGCACGGCGACTACGAGGCTTCCCGCCGGTGGACGAGCACCCGCTCGTAGTCCTCCGGGGTGTCCACGTCAGGGGGCAACTCGGCGTCGAGCTCGATCTCTCGAACCCTGTCAGGGTTAGCTTCGATGAGCTTCCAGACGGCTTTGTCACCGTGCAGACCTCTGAGATCCTCGAACGCGGTTGGGGAGAAGACGAAAGGATGGCCGAGCCTGCCTCTGTACGAGCAGACCGCAGCCCACGGCCGATCTATCCTCCACACAGAGTGTGCCCGGTCTATAAACCCTGTCAGCACGCCAGGCTGGTCGCCGAGGAGCAGAAAGAGGGCTCTGCAGTCGTCTCCGGCGGCGTCGAGACCCGCCAGCAAAGAAGAGGCGCAGCCCGTGCCGTAGGCTGTATTCTCCACTACTTCGGCACGGCCGAAGTCGATTGCATCGCGCAACTCGCCCGACGCGCGGCCGAGCACGACGACAGTCCTGTCCAGGGATGAGGCGTTGGCGTTTCTGACGACCTGTCCGAGAAGGGTGGTATCCCCGAACGGCAGGATCTGCTTCGGAGAGCCGAAACGGCTGGATCTCCCTGCGCCGAGGACCACGCCGACCACGCTCATCGTATGGAGACCTGGGCCAGGTACTTTTCCGGCTCCTCCTCGAATGCCCGCCTGCATCCGGAGCAGCAGAAATAGTAATGTGTGCCTCCGTGCTCGAAGATATCCCTGGCACAAGCCACCTCGACCGCCATCCCGCAGACCGGGTCCACGGCTTCGTCGGGTTCTCCTGTCGATTCCCGTTCCTGTCTCTCGGAGAAGCTCGGGCGCGACTCCGCGCGCAGCGAAGAGATCTCCGCCATAATGGAGAGGGAGATACCTTCCTGTCCGCTCGTACCCAGCGGCAGCCCGGCAGGGGAGCGCACCACCGCAAGCTCTCCGTCCCCGAGCCCGCGCGCCCGCAACCCTGAGAGCACCTGCCCGGCCCGTCGCGCGCTCGCTAGGAGCCCGACGTAGGGCAAGCCCAACCTTACTCCCGCCTCGACGGCGTCCTCGTCGAACTCGCCGAAGGTTGCAACGACCATCCAGGAGTCCTGCGGATACGGGACTTCTCCCAGGCTCAGCTGCGTGCCTGCATCCAACATGAGCAGCCTGAAGCCCAGAGGCGGCGCTATCGCGGCGAGCGTGGCTGCGACCGGGGAGTCTCCGGCGACTATGAGGGTCGGACGCGGGAGGAAAGGCTCCACGTAGAGGTCAGCAGTGCCTTCACTGGCGCAGGCCATCCTGGCCATGCGAACCCCGGGCTGGGAGGCCGCGGTGTCCGGGGTGACGCGTACGAGCCGAGGCATGCCTTCCTCGAGGGCAGCGATGGCTTCCCTGCGGGCTGTCGGCCCGATGCACCCGCCACCGACCCACCCATCCAACGTCCCGTCCGCGAAGACTATCGCCCTGTCGCCGATCCGGGCCGAGGTAGCCGGCTCGGTGCGGACGACTGTGATCAGGGCGAAGGGACGCTCCCCGCCCGCAAGCTCTCCCGCCCGCCTGAGTGACTCGGCGCGACGGGCGAGGGAGTTTGGGTCCTGGTCGAGCATCGTTCTCAGGCCTCAACCCCATGCTCGCGCATGAGCTTCCAGACCTTGGCCGGCGTCAAAGGCATGTCTACGTTGCGCACCCCGTGGGGCGAGAGCGCGTCGACTACGGCGTTGACAACGGCGGGGGGCGAGCCGACCGTAGGGGACTCGGCCACGCCGCGGGCCCCGAGCGGGTGGTGCGTCGACGGGGTCACGAACTCGCCGAGCTCGTAGTTGGGCACCTCCATGGAGGTTGGGATCAGGTAGTCCATAAAGCTGCTGTTCATGTGGTTGCCCTCTTCGTCGAAGTCGATGACCTCCATCAGGGCCGTGCCTATACCCTGCGCGAGCCCCCCGTGAATCTGACCGTCTATGACGGTCGGGTTGATCCTGACCCCGCAGTCGTCTACCGCGATAAAGCGCTTGACCTCGACCTGCCCAGTACCCCTATCTATCTCCACCACGCAGATGTACGCGCCGAACGGGTAGGTCATCTCCGGCGGGTCGTAGTAGGTGACAGCCTCGAGGCCGGCCTCCTCTCCTTCAGGCACGTTCGTGTAAGCGGCGAAGGCGACCTCGTCCATGGTCTTCGCCTGATCCGGCGATCCCTTGACGAAGAAGCGCCCGTCCTCGTACTCGATGTCACCCTCGGCGGCTTCGAGGAGGTGTGCGGCTATCTTCTTCGCCTTCTCACGCACCTTGCGGGTGACTACGGCCGTCGCCGCGCCGCCGACAGGCGTGGAGCGACTGCCGTAGGTGCCTAGCCCGAAGGGCGTGTTGTCCGTGTCGCCCTCGCGCACATCGACGTTCTCCGCGGGGATGCCGAGCTCTCCGGCCACGATCTGTGCGAAGGTCGTCTCGTGCCCCTGCCCCTGCGACTTGACCCCGAGCTTGAGGATGGCCTTGCCCGTTGGGTGGACCCTGAGCTCCGCGGCGTCGAACATCTCGATGCCGGCGATGTGGCACTTCTTGCCGGGGCCTGCGCCAACGATCTCCGTGAACGTCGAGATACCGACGCCCATGATCCGGCCCTCTTCACGGGCACGCCTCTGTTCCTCCAGAAGCTCTTCGTAGCCCGCGATCCTGAGCGCTTCCTGCAGCGCGCCCTCGTAGTCGCCGCCGTCGTACTCCCAGCCCATAACGGAGACGTAGGGCATCTGCTCCTTTGTGACGAAGTTCTTGCGCCGCAGCTCCACCGGGTCCATCTCGAGCTCGTCG
>JACCSM010000313.1 GCA_013698525.1 Rubrobacteraceae bacterium | reverse complement strand
ACCAGGGCGCTCCTGCCGCGTCTGACCATCTTGCGCACAGTCGGATGATCTCCCTTGATCAAAAAGTCGGCGGGGAGATTCATGCACAGCACCTCTGCGATCTGACGGTTAGTGAGACCGTCTACCTCCCTGAGAACGGCTGCCTTGATATCCCTGGCGGCTACCCTGGTGGCGGCCGGTCCCCGACGCTTGGGTTTGCCGTGTTCGAGGAAAGACATCAGCTTGTGCAGGACCTCAACGAACTCGTTGATGTGGGCGCAGGTTTCCGCTATGAGATCCCCACGCTCTTCGAGTGCCAGGTCATCGAAGCCGGGGCTGTGATAGCGCAACAGCATCAATGCGTAGTCGAGGGTCTGGTGGTGGCGCAGATCCTGGAGAATCGGTCGCAGGTCTTCCCCTGTGTGTCTGTTCTCTAGAGCCTTCGTCCGACGGTTAAAGAAGGGACTCGCCGCGGAGGGGCAAGATCCTCGCCAGGACCTTGTGCAAGGCGCCCAGATCGAGCTGTTTTCCTTCCAGCGCGGTCAGCGCAGCGAGTATGGCCGCGTCCGTGCGCAGAGGCTCGTCGGATACGGAGATCTCACGGTAGCCGCGCTCCGGAGAACGCGGGCCATCGAGCTTGAGCCAGACGATCTGTCCGACGTCCCCCACCCGCGCGGGGTAAGCCTCTCCGTAGATAGGGCGTGTTCCGGGCGGCGAGAAGAAGTCCCCGGACTGCTGCTAGCAACGCGGAGAGGATAGGAAGCGGCTCTCCGACCTGGCGGCTTCGAACCGCTTGCAGATCTCCGCGACGAGGAGCTCGTCGCCGACGAGACGCTCTGCGAACGAGTGGCCGTACGTCTGGATCGCTGAACTTTGAAGGCCCTTGCCGTGAAACTACGAGGCGCGAGGCCACCCGGACTACATACCGGGGATATGCCCGGCGACGTGAAGCGATCAGCGAAGCGAGAGGAAGCGACGTATCAGCGAAAAGCAACGAAGTGGACGGTAGGCATTCGATCTAAGGGCCGAGGCTCCTACACAACCTGGCCCTATCCGCCTTGTACCTCCCTGCCGCTCTGTTACTCCTCCCCTCTTCTCCGAGGTTAGCCGATCCTTTCCCCCTTCCTCATGATTCGCTCACACCCCTCTGCGACTTTGTCCCCGGGGTTAGCTCTGACGCGATCAGAACCAGGGCCACAGGAGATTTCGTCCTTGCTCCCATCTACCGCACGGATATAGTCGTTGCCACGCCCCCCGTCACCTTTGTCCCGGCCGCCGCCGAGGCGCAACGTGTCGTCGCCGCCCCAAGCGTGGATGCGGTCAGCGCCACCGTAGCCGTAGATAGCGTCACCCTTAGGGGTGCCTCTAAGGGTGTTCGGTCCGTTATTGCCCTCGATGGAAGCCGGCGAGAGACGCGCATAGGAGTTCTGGGTGACCCCGCTGACCGTCTTGAACTCTCCGCCGGTGTGCAGCTTGAGCCCATCGGTGTGCAGCGCCCATACCAGGCTGTAGCTGCCCGAGTAGGCCGGATCCCAGTTCGGGTCGAGTCGCCCCCCGAGGGAGTAGGCTGCTATGCCCTGCCTCCGCTGGCACTCTCCGTGTGGGTCGAGTTGAGGCTCCCCGGGACGCCCGGCCCCACACTTATCGGCTCTATCGTCGCCGACGTAGAAGAAGTGCCCGCCGACCACCAGCTGCCCGTCATAGACCTCAACCGCCTGCACCGAGCCGGACGTGTCTTGCTTCCAGCCGCGCTCGCCTCCGGCCGTCTTATCGAACTCGGCCACAAAGTCGCTGCCCCCGGCGGCCAGGAAGAGCTTCCCGTTGTGGTCGACCACCGATAGTCCGAACGATCCCGCTCCCGTCTGGGTGAGCCAGGAGGCTTGATGGTAGCCCTTGGTGTTGAGCTTGACCAGGGCCTTGGCGGGGTTGCCGCCCACCTTGTCGCAGATGCACGCCGCCCAGATCGTCTTGCCGTCGGCGTCGAGCTCGAGGTCGCGGTACGCTGGCTTGCTGTCGTGGGTGCGAATGGCGTCTACCTCGGTCTTCGCCCGGGTAAAGAGCTGCTTGCCCGTGGCGAAGTCGAACGCCGTTAAGCTTCTCCCCCCGCCGTAGACCCTCCCGAGCTCGGGCGCGGCCAGCACCGACTTCAGAGTCGGCGAGTTGTACCATCGGATCACTTTTCCGGTAGTGCCGTCGACCAGGACCAGGTTACTCTCGTTGCTGGTGGGCCCCGGGAAATTGCCCGCTATCAGCACGTCGTCGCCGTAGGTGGTCATGTCAAACACCTCGGACCCCGTGCCCCCGAGACTCGGCGCCACGCCCTTCCTGTACTTTCCAGTCTTGGAGTC
>JACCSM010000483.1 GCA_013698525.1 Rubrobacteraceae bacterium | reverse complement strand
TTGAAGACGAGTGCGGCGAGGAGCACTAATGCGAGCGCTATGAGGGTTATGCTGCCGAAGTGTGTCCAGTCTATGCCGTTCTCGATGGCTGAACCGTAGTAGTAGAAGACGGAGACAGGCCGCCAGTCTTCGAGGTCATTCGAAGCCCGGCCTATGGTGTCTATCAGGAACATGCCGAATAGTAGGAAGGCGGGGACGGCGATGGCGAGGCCTCTGCGATGGAACAGTGCCGAGCATAGCAGCGCCACGGCGCCGAACATGATGCATGTGGGCCACAGATTGAGGACAGCGTCGGCCACCTCTCGCGGGGAGAGCTCCACGCCTGTGAGCACGGCCGTGCCCCACGTCAGCAGGCCGACGACGGCGCAGATCTCCAGCAGGGAGATGGATACGGCGATGAAGTTTCCTGCGACGAGCTGCCAGCGAGGCAGGGGATTGCCGAGCAGGACGTCTATGGTGCCGCGCTCCTCGGCCCCTGCTATGGCGTTCGCGAGCGCGAGTATCGGGAAGAAAGACAGCGCCAGTGGCGCGAGTCCGAAGACTTGAGAATGGAGGTAGTTGGCAGGGTCGCCGAGGTCGGTTACGCCGAAAGCCTCGAGCATACCCTTCGGGTAGGCCTCCATCAGTTGGTTCAGCTGGTCCGCGCTCCCTTCGATAGCCGTGAACGAGGCGACCATCCCGGCGCTGTAGAGCCCGAGCGCAGCCCCCCAGATGATCACACCCCGTAACTGCATCCTGACCGTGTGCGAGACGAGCGCGAACAGCGTCCCCCCGGGCCTTGCGGTATGCCTTCCCTTCTCACCCCGATTCAGAACCACGCTCATCGCCCTTCTCCGTTCTCCCGCTCGTAGTAGGTGAGGAAGACCTCCTCGAGGCTGGGCCGCTCGTACTCCATGTTCACGAGAGTGTGCCCGGCCGCCAGCTTGACCATCTCGTCGAGGCCGTCGTCGAGGGTGAAGGAGATCCTCTTCCCATCGCCCTCGAGATCCCTGACGCCGGAAAGCGCCTCGAATTGCTCTTTGTCGACGTCCTCTGCGAACGTAAGGACGACGTGCCTGAAGGACTTGTCTATGAGCGTCTCCGTCGTCTCGACAGCGGCTAGCCTGCCGCCGCGGATGATCCCCACCCGGTCGCACACCCGCTCGACCTCTGCAAGGTTGTGCGAGGAGAAAAAGACCGTGCGTCCCTCGGCCCTGACCTCTTCGATGATGTCGAGAAACTCCTCCTGCACGAGCGGGTCGAGTCCGCCGGTAGGCTCGTCGAGCATCAACAGCGGCGGCCTGTGGAACATGGCCTGCACGAGCCCGATCTTCTGCTTGTTCCCCCGCGAAAGCCTCCGCATCGGACGGTGCAACTCAGCCCCGAGCCTCTCTGAGAGCTCGCGCGCGTAGCCAAGGTCCTTGACGCCGCGCAACCTCGCGAAGTACGCGAGAAGCCCCTCTCCGGTCATCTTGTCCTCCAGGGCGAACTCCCCTGGCAGGTTGCCGACCCTGGCCCTTATCTCCACGCTGTCTCTCCTGATGTCGAGGCCGAAAACCTCGCCACGCCCACCCGTCGGCCGCAAGAATCCTAGCAGCGTCCTTACCGTCGTGGTCTTGCCGGCCCCGTTGGGCCCGAGAAAACCGAAGACCTCGCCCTCCTCGACGGCGAGGTCCACATCCTCTATGCCCCGCGCTTTACGGCCGTAGGTTTTGGTAAGCTTCTCAGTCTGTATCGCCAGGCTCATCGATTCCTTCTCCCTCCCACCGTTCCAACACGGAGGGCATCTCCTTTCCCATTAGGCGTAGAGGTGATGGAGCGAGCGATCTTCCGCCATTACCGTTCGCTAGCGGGTAGTCAGGTAGTCTTCGATGCCCACCCTGAGGGCTTCCGCTATCCGCTGCTGGCGCGCGCCCGTGCCGTTGGAGAGGAGCTGTCCTTCCCTATCGTTCGTGATAAAGACGGTCTCGGCTATGGTCGCTGGCATGTTGCTCTTGAGGAGGACACCCGAGGCGAACGAATACGGCGTCCTCGTGGCTATCGTTCCTGTGCCGTTAGCCGCGGGCAGGGTCGAGAGAGATCCGAAGACAGAGTTGGCCAGTGCCTTGTCCTTGCGCCACTTCCCGAAGAGGGTGGTCGTGTAATCGGTGGAGGGGTTCGATGAGCCATTCATGTGGATGGAGACGAGAATATCAGCACCCGTGGAGTTGGCGTAAGTGTAGCGGTCGTTGTTGGAGAGGGTCTC
>JACCSM010000224.1 GCA_013698525.1 Rubrobacteraceae bacterium | reverse complement strand
AGCTCCTCCTCGACCCCCAGGGAGTAGCCCGAACCGCCTTCCTTGAACTCTATAGGCACGGCGTTCCTCCTCTATCCTCAGGAGTCGCGGGAAGTGAATCCTTTGCGATCGGCGGTTCTCGACGTGGGCTAACATAGTACCCGTTTTGAGTCAGCACTTCAGCACGCAGCCTGCGGCGACTTGTCAGCATCTCAGCACGCCGCCGGGCTTCGCCAGGCGGCTCTCAGCCAGTCAGCCAAGGCGCACGCGAAAGCTGACCGGCTGAAGTGCTGACAAGCGAAGGCGTCAGCCGGAGCGTGCTGACTTGCTGAAGTGCCTGCGAAGTCTGACCTGGGCTAGCAGCGCGCCCGAGATCACGAGTCCTGCGCCCACCACCTTAGGTACGGTAAGGTCCTCCCCGAGCATCACCGCACCGAGGGCGCCGGCCACAACGGGCTCGACCGTTGCCACTATGGCCGCCCTGCCGGCCCCGAGGCGCCCGAGCCCGAAGGTGTAGAGCGCGAACGCGAGCGTAGTATGCACCACCGCGAGCATGAACAACAGGGCGTAGGAGCCCGCCGGGAGGCCGGCCAGCGTGCCGAACGTAGGAAGCGCGGCCACGATGAGCAGCAAGGCCCCGAAGAAGAGGGCGTAGCTCAGGATGACGGAGGGGCCAAGGCGGCCCGCCACCGGACGCCCGAAGATCGAATACAGTCCGTAGGTAAGGCCCGAGAGCAGTCCTGTCAGCAGCACCTTCGGGCTCACCTCCAGGTTCACCGGGTCGTAGGCGCCGGCGACCAGGAAGATCCCACCGATTGTCAGCAGGAGCGCGAGTACTTTCGCCGCGTTCAGCGCCTCCTTCAGGAACAGCCGCGCCAGCACCACCACGAACGCAGGCGAACTGTAGAGCAGGATCGCCGCTGTCCCGACGGTGCTCTCCCTGACCGTAAAAAAGTAGAGCAGGTAGAAGAGACCTATCCCGACGAGCCCGAGAGGGACCAGAAACGCCAAGTCCCTGCCCGAGACGCGCAGGTTCTTTGCTCCGCCGGTAGCCAGGACGAAAAGCAGTACGGCGACCCACCCTACCGAAGCCCGCACCGCGACCAGCGACTCGAACGAGACACCCTCAGCGTAGAGGATCTTGGCGAACAGCCCGAGCGTTCCCCAGATCGTGGCCGCAGTTACGACGGCCAGAACCCCCAGTATTCTGTCTCTGGTAAGGTCCAAACGTTGCCCTTCGTCTCTTGCCCGCAAGCGGTATTTATACGGTAAGCCCCGTCGGCGTGCCGGCGGGTCGATCCTCTGACGCTTCGCGTAGTACCCTTTTCGTAGTAGCTTTTAGTCGGGAGAGAGCGGCCGATGGGCAGGACCTGCGGGGCAGACGAGCCCGGATACGCGAAGGGAGATCGGGTATGGGTCCTGAGGGGAGGCGGCTCGCGCGAACCAGGAGTGGTGATCGGCCACTACGTCGACTGGGGTCTCTACAGGGTCGTATACATGGTCGACCTCGCCCGGCGAGGTCCAAGGGCGGTAGAGGAGTGGCGACTGTCCTACCGCAAACCGCTCTAGTGCCGGTCGAGCTTGCGGGCGACCTCGTTCAGGCCGATTCGGTAGCAGATAGACCTCCCGTGCGGGCAGGTGGCAGGGAGGCGGCTCTCTAGCCAGCTCTTTACGAGCGCTTCCATCTCGGGCTGGGAGAGTTTGTCTCCCATCTTTACGGCCGAGTGGCACGCTATGGTGGCGAGGATGTGGTCCTCGCGGCGGTGGCCCGCCTCGGTGCCCGAGATGGCCGAGAGGGCGTCCTTGAATGCGCCGGCTATATCCCTGTCGGCGAGCGTGGAGATCACGGCCGTAACCCTCACGGATCTCGGCCCGAACGGCTCGGCCTCGAAGCCGTAGACGGAGAGCTCCTCCAAGCTTGCTACGGCAAGCTCGGCCTCGGCCGGCGAGAGGTCGACGACCTCGGGGACGAGAAGGCTCTGCACCGTTGCGGGGCTGTCCGAGTCGTGAAGCCTGTCCAGGATGGCCCGCTCGTGGGCGACGTGCTGGTCGACGACCCAGAGTGATTCTGGCTCCTCGATAAGGATGTAGCCCGCGGCGAGCTGCCCTATGACCCGCAGTTCTTCGGGGGAGGCCCGCGGCAGCCCGCCCCGTTCCGGCAACTCTCCGTACTGTCCGATCTCCTCGGCGAGCGGTTCCGCAAGCGGCCTGGAAGCCTCGGAGAGCCGTTCGCGCGCCTCCTGCAGATCACGCGCGGGGGGTGCTGTGTAAGGGGAGTGGCCCTCGGCGGCGTAGGAGGGGTAGTCCGTCGGTGGACGCGACGGCCCTGAAAAGCGATCCTGGGTGTAGGTCCTTTCGGCCGCCCGCGGAGCCGATGGTGGCGCCTGGGGACGCCACTCTATGGTGCCCCTGACGGCGGCGGCAACGGCTTCGCGGGCCGCCCTCTCTTCCGAGAAGCGGACGACCTGCTTTGTTGGATGGACGTTTACGTCGACGCGGCGGGGGTCGGCGGTTATCTCAATGGCCACGGGCGGGTAGCGGCCAGATGGGACGGTCGCCCTGTAGGCGTCGTCGAGGCCCCGGTGGAGGTTCTCGGCCCTGACGACGCGGCCGTTGACCGAGATCGTCTGGTGGGCCCTGCTGCCCTCCGTCAGGCTTGGAAGGGCGGCGTAGCCCGAGACAGCGAAAGCCCCCGACTCGTATTCGACCCTGCGCAGCGCGCGAGCTTTGGCGACGCCGAGGATCTGCGCCAGACGCTCGAGGAGATCCCCCGCCTCAGGCAGCGAGAGGTAGTCCCTGCCGCCCTCCGTCAGGCGGAAGGCGAGCGTGGGATGGGCTATGGCCAGGTGCGTTACGACCTCCGCTATCGCAGCCCGCTCCGCCCGCGCGCCCTTCAAGAAGGCACGTCTTGCGGGGACGTTGTAGAAAAGGCGGTCGACGAGGATGGTCGTCCCCTTGGGGTGGGAGGCGGCTGAGACCTCGGCCGCCTCCCCGCCCTCGACTATGACCTTGGTAGCCGCGCCCTCGCCCGTCGAGGTCGTCAGGGAGAAAGAAGAGACGCTGGCGATCGAGGGGAGCGCCTCGCCCCTGAATCCCAGAGTGGTTACGGCCTCGATGTCTTCGACGTTTTGGATCTTGCTCGTCGCATGCCTGAGCACGGAGAGGGTGGCGTCGCCCCTGGACATCCCCGATCCATCGTCTCGGACGAGGATGCGCGAGGTGCCGCCGTCTCCGAGCTCAACCTCGATGCGGGAGGCGCCTGCGTCGAGGGCGTTCTCGACGAGCTCCTTGACCACCGAGGCCGGACGGTCGACGACCTCCCCGGCGGCCACCTGCTGGGCCACCCTGGGGTCGAGGACGCTGATGCTCGCGCGTGCGGTCTCCTTCTCGGCCATGGATCTTGGGGCATTGTACATCCGGGGGCGGGTTTTCCCACGGGCTGACGTGTAGAATCCCTGGCTATGCCAGAGATTGACGAAAACCGTCCGCTGCCGCTAAGGGAGGTCGAGCAGCTCGTCGAGCTAGTGCGTGAGAGCGGGGTTGGTGAGATCCGGGTCCGCCAGGGGGAGACCGAGATCTCGGTCAAGGCCAGACCCGAGGTTCCGGCCACGCCTTTCGGCAACCAGGTCGCTTCAGGGACCCAGGTCGTTCCCGAGGGAGTGGAGTCCGAGCCCTCGCCCGAGATGGACGGGTTGCACGCCGTGCGCTCGCCCGTAGTCGGGACCTTCTACAGGGCACCGGCCCCCGGCGAGGACGCCTACGTCGAGGTGGGGGATACGGTCAGCGCCGGGCAGCCCCTTTGCATCGTCGAGGCGATGAAGCTGATGAACGAGATCGTCGCCGACGTCTCAGGGGAGGTCGTCGAGGTTTTGGCCGAGAACGCCGGTGGCGTCGAGTACGACCAGCCGCTGTTCTACCTGCGGCCCGACGAACAGTAGTGATCGGCAAGGTCCTCGTAGCGAACCGCGGCGAGATCGCCCTGCGCATAATCCGGGCCTGCCGCGAGCTTGGGGTGCGGAGCGTCGCGGTCTATTCGACCGCTGACAGGGACTCCCTGCACCACGAGCTGGCCGACGAGTCGGTCTGCATCGGTCCGCCTCCTGCGGCGAGCAGCTACCTGAACGTGCCGGCGATCATCTCCGCCGCTGAGCTTACGGGCGCCGACGCCGTCCATCCCGGCTACGGATTCCTCGCCGAGAACGCCCGCTTCGCCGAGATCTGCGAGAGGGTTGGCCTGAGGTTCGTCGGCCCCGCCTCGGGCACCATCGCCAGGATGGGCGACAAGGCCGAGGCCCGCGGGGCCGCGGCCGAGGCAGGGGTCCCCGTGACCCCTGGCTCCGAAGGCTCCTGCGAGAGCGTAGATGAGGTCAAGCGCGTCGGCGCCGAGGTCGGCTATCCGCTGGTCATCAAGGCCAGCGCCGGCGGCGGGGGGAAGGGGATGCGGGTGGTCGAGACAGAGGCCGAGATCGACGCCGCCTACCTGGGCGCGAGTAGGGAGGCCGGGGCCAACTTCGGCGACGGCTCGGTCTACGTCGAGAAGTACCTCGAAAGGCTCAGGCACGTCGAGGTTCAGGTTCTCGCCGACTCCTACGGTGAGACTGTTACCTTCCCCGAGAGGGATTGCTCCGTCCAGCGGCGCTACCAGAAGCTCATCGAGGAATCGCCGGCGCCCGATCTGCCGGAGGACGTAAGGGAGGGTCTCATGGCAGCCTCGGCCGAGTTGGTCGGCTCCCTGGATTACGAAGGTGCAGGGACCGTCGAGTTCGTCTACGCGGACGGGGAATTCTACTTTATCGAGATGAATACTCGTCTCCAGGTCGAGCATCCAGTGACGGAGATGATCTCCGGCGTGGATATCGTGGCCGAGCAGTTGAAGGTCGTCTCGGGCGAGCGTCTGGTGGTCCCCAAGGATGCCCTCTCTCCCGACGGGCACGCGATAGAGTTCAGGATCAACGCCGAGGACCCCCTCCGCAACTTCTTGCCCCAGGCTGGGCTGGTCGAGGTCTACAATCCGCCCGGCGGACCCGGCGTCAGAGTCGACTCGCACCTCTACGCCGGCTACAGGGTGCCCCCGTACTACGACTCCCTCCTGGCCAAGCTCATCGTTCACGCCCGTGACCGCGAGGCCTCGATACGCCGCGGGCTTCGGGCCCTCGACGAGTTCGCCGTATCTGGCATGGAGACGACCCTCCCGTTGCACCTCGCCGTGCTCGAGGACGAGGAGTTCAGAAGGGGCGGCGTCACCACTCGGTTCCTGGCAGATAGGGAGCTCGAAAGCGAGGGCGGCCTCCTGCGGCTAACCAGGACGTGAGCAGACTGCAAAGGCGAATACAAGCATTTCAGCAAACAAAAAGCTGACTAGCTGATAAGCTGACTAGCTGACCAGCGCGGGATGGTGAAGGGGGACCCCTTCACCATCCCGCTGTGAGAGGGAGAGTTGTGGCGAAAGACGTCGCGATGGAGAAAAACGAGGGGCGTCTGATGTTCGGTGGGATGGCCCGGTGGGACGGGCTCGATCTCTTCGGCCCGAACTACACCAGCGTCGCGTATCGCCGGAAGGGTGAAATCCACGTCAAGATCGAACCCTCCGCGTTGCGAAAGCTCACGAACCCCAGCGTACAACGCGTCTCCCGCTGGCCGGTAATACGTTCGTTCTTTCTCTGGGGCAGGGTCTTCGCCCAGGTCTTCGGGTCTATCTGGAGCCTGCTCTTCTTTACGGCCACGCTGGCCGTCCTCTGGCTCTTCGTGCGCCTGATGCAGCTCGGTAGCGGGGCGGGAACCCTCGGCGGTGTCTTCGCCTTCTTCGCGGAGTTCCCCATTCTGCCTATCCTGCTGCTCTTCTTTGCGGCTCTGAAGTTCACCCCCATCGGCCGCTACCACGGGGCCGAACACAAAGCCGTCGCCGCCTACGAGAACTACGGTGAGGTGACGCTCCAGAACGCCAGAAACAGCAGCCGCATCCACCCCCGCTGCGGGACGAACATCCTGCTCTACATAATGCTCGCAGCCCTCCTCGATCCGCTGATAGCGTGGTGGGGCTACGCTATCCTCCAGTTCATCCTCATCTCCGAAGCCTGGTTCGTCTTCGGTCAGACCCGCCCCTCGATAGCTGTAGGCAACCTCTTGCAGAGATACCTGACCACCACCGAGCCCCGCCGCTACCAGCTCGAGGTCGCCGTCGAGGCCCTGAACAGGCTGCTCCAGGCCGAAGA
>JACCSM010000206.1 GCA_013698525.1 Rubrobacteraceae bacterium | reverse complement strand
CGCACGGCCTCCTCGACCATGTCCGCCCTGATATCGTCCGTGCTCTTCTCCTGGCTAGTCACGTCTCTCTACTCCTCCTGTGCGTTCTGTGCGGCCTCGACCCAGGGCCGCACCAGCTCCCTGTTCTCTTTCTCTTCGAGCCACCGTCTGACCCCCGCCTCCGGGTCTTCGGCCTTGTTTATCGTCAGCTCGAGGCTGCCTACCTGATCCTCGTCGAGCTTCATGGCGTTGATGAGGGCGTAGGCTGCCGGTTCATCTTCAGCGAGCCCTTCCCGCGTGACCGAGTGAAGCGTCTGGGGAGAGTCCACCGACCCCATCGCGTTCTTCGGGTCGGAGAGATAACGGAACTCGTACTCCTGGTTCATCCAATGCGGCGACCAGGCGAGGAACACGAATGGCTCTTTCATGCTGTAAGCCTGCTCCAGCTCGGCGAGCATCGCCGGCGTAGTGGCCTCGACAAGGCTGGCCTTCAGATGGTACCGTGGGACCACGTCGGTCTGGATCTTCTTCATCAATACGGCGCCAGGTTCTATACCCGTGATCATGTCGGTCCCCGAGGAGTCGAGATCGGAGATGGTACGCACTTCCTGCATGTAATCGGGGACGGCGATACCGTACCTGGTCGGGTCGACGTACCACGGCTCTTTGGAGACCTCGACCCGGCCCCCACCCCCCTCCACGAACTGCTCGTGGTTCGGCATCCAGGCGTCCAGAAACGCATCGGTGTTGCCTTCGATAAGGTCCTTGTAGACAGACACAACACCATCGGCGAGCTTGAGCTCGACGTTTTCGTAGCCGAGCTCTTCCTCGAGAAGCACCTTCGTCAGATAGGAGTTGGCCACGTTCTCGTCCCAGCCCAGGTAGCCGAGCGTGAGATCCCCGCCACCGCCGAACCCGCAGCCCGCGGCGAGAGCCCCTGCCACCAACAAGAGCAGCGAGGTCTTCAGCAACATCAAGAGCGCCCTGAGTTTCCCCCCTTTACTCGGCGGGTCAGTCGTTCTAGTCTGACGACTGCCTCTCCCTAAGCTGTAGTCAGCCTCCGCGGCCTCTCCTTCGGTAGCCTGCAACGTAGGATCACAAGCCCCGCCGCTTACACTTCTCCCGCGGCGAAAACAATAAATGCATGCGACCCTTGCGCCCTGTCCACCCTACCAGGGCGCGAGCACCGCTGAATCATACGTCGTTGGCGACCCTCGTTCAACTGGAATGCGCGCATTCTGGATAACAGATGCGTCTGTAGTTCGAGCCCGTTCCAGCACAGTAGGCAAAGCGCGGGATCCCTGGCCACAACCCGGTGGTAAGCATAGCCATCGCGGGTTAAACTGTTGGCGCTTTGCGCCTGTAGCTCAGGGGATAGAGCAGCGGTTTCCTAAACCGCTTTAAGCACTTACCGCCATTTACCGCTGAGTGCCAGATTAGGTATAAACACGCCGAATTCCCTCCTTTGGCACTCCAAGCGATTACCGACCGATGCCGCTACGTACCGCCTCTATTGCTGACACATTGCTTACACTTATAAGACCCAACTTCACCTGTTACAGCGGATTGCGATGACGTTGACTTTTGGAGGCTGCTAAAGCGCGGTATCGGCGGGGTCTACCACTCGGTTAGTTCCAAGCACTTGCAAGGATACCTTGACGAGTACAGCTTCCGCTACAACTACCGGGACGATCCCGGCGGGATGTTCAACGCTTTTCTTTGGCGCGTTGAGAAGGCCGATCCTACTTCTTAGCTGCCTTCTTTAGGTCGCGTAAGAAGTTTTTGCGGGTGAACGCTTCTGGCTTCTCTTGAACCTTGCTGTCCTTAGATTCTTTGGTTGCCATGTAGGTAAGGCTCCCTTCACTTGGTTCGTTTCGCTTCAAACCGCTCAAGGCCCATCGTCAGAGTCTCCTGGACCTCTTCCTTCGTCCTATCTTCAAGCAGGGGCACCTTGAACTCCACTATCAGGTGCCGAACAAACTCTTCGAGACTGATGCGTTTCGTAGGCAAGTGAACGTCTGGCAGCACTTTCTTTTCGCCTTGCGTCGCCATAAACGCTGTGTAAGACTCGTTCACCCCGTTTACGTGAACGTGGGAGATGGGGTAAGGGTAGTCGGGGTTGCCTTCTTCCTCCGGCTCGTAGTCGTAGCGCACCAGCCAGTCGTGGTCGAAGTCGGGACTCAACGAGTACGAGTACGAATACTTGGCGGTACTCACGATCTTGGGGTTCTTCTTGTTCGCAACCAAGCGTTGGTGGACGTTGACCCAGCAACCGTTTCCTAGTTCTACGTACCTGCGGTCAGGGAAATCCGTGGGCGGCACGAACGTCAAATTAGCCTCGTTCTTGCCGCTCACAAAACGGCAGCGCAGTGGGACGGGTGAGATCGTTGTTGTCAGCGTTTTGCTAAGTTCGTCGGCGAACTCCTGAGCCCCGCGCCTAAAAGCCGGGTTCTTCCGCGCTCTCAAGCAGGATGCCTAGCTCGTTTACGGCTAGCGTATCGGGCAGCAGACCATCGTGGTAGCGTTCCGCGAACTCTTGCCAGCCGGACATTCCCAAACGATTTCGGGCTCCCCGATCAACCTCTGCCAAAAGCTCATCCGACGATACTTCGATGATCTCCGCTGGTATCCCGCCATTACGAGAACCGTTATGTAGTGTCTCGGCCACCGGATTGGCCTCCAATCGAGTTCGTTTAGACGAACTGTCCTGCTAGAAGTTTACATCTAATTCGCCCAACATTCACCCAAATCTTGGGCAAATAGTGCTCGAATCCCGCTAATAGAACGAAAATAATTGCCCCGAATACGACCAAACCTATCGCTTGCGCTTCAGGCCTTGCCATCTATGCCGTTTCCAGTAACCTTACTCCCTTCCCGCGTTTACCCGGCGCGAGGGTATAATTACCTCGCCTGTTTCCCCCTTCGTTCTACAGTTTCGACTTGTTAGTTGAGGGGTGGTCATAATTCACGCTGCCTTGAGGAAGGCTTTGAGCCCCACGCGCAAGTCCTGCTCGTGTTCGTACTGGTACAGCAAGGCCAGTTGGTAGACGAAAATGGCTCCGAGCGCGAACCTGGCGGTGTTTAGCCACCCCTTGGTAGGTACCTGGCCATTACCGCCAAAGATGCTCTTGAACTGCCC
>JACCSM010000192.1 GCA_013698525.1 Rubrobacteraceae bacterium | reverse complement strand
GCATCCACCGGCAACGTCGGTGTTGCGGGCGAATACCTTCGGACGCATCGTCGGCGCGAACGTCGCCGAATCACTCTCGGTCGCGTCAACCGGATAGGATCCGTTTCGCTTATCGCTTCCGGGGCGGCGCAACCTTTTTGCACGGATGCCCGTGCGAACCTGCTCCTGGCTTGGCGACAACCCCGCCACGAGGGCGATCTGGAGACCGGAAGGCGAGCTTTCGGGCAGTCCCATTCTTCGGAGAGGTCGAGGAGTAGATCTTTTGCATGCACGAGAGCGTACGAGACTATCCTAACCTTCAAATTAGAGTCGCAAAACCAGAGAAATGCAGAACATACTGACGAGAAGGAACCCGCCGAGTGGCCGATGGACGAGCCGCGGACCCTGGGATACGTCGCTGACTACATACTGCGCGAGCGCAGCGGTTGGCCCGATCAGATGTAAGGCTCCATCGAAAGCGGGACCGGGACAGCCCGCGTCGAGGAGGAGCCAACCGTTAGAGCGGTTCTTCCGCCAGCCTGACAGTGCCCATACGCTGGAAGGTCCACGGCGAAGTACGCCGGAACTCGCGGGGCCTGGCTCGCGCCCACGTCGGCCATCTTCATCCTCCACTTCTAGCGTATAACAACTGTTATACTCGTGGCGTGACGAATGATGAAAGAAGCGACGGGCGGGAGTGGTTCGTGCTGGTCTACAAGTTGCCTTCTGAGCCGAGCCGCTACCGGGCGAGCGTCTGGCGGAAGCTCAGGGCCGCCGGAGCTGTATATCTGCAGAACGGGGTGGCGGCGCTGCCGGACGATCCCGGTGGGGAGCGGACAATGCGCGGCGTGGTGCGGGAGATCCGGGAGGTCGAGGGCACGGCGCGCCTTTTCCGGGGCTCTTCGGTGGGCGATCGGGGGGGGTTGGAGAAGACCTTCGACGAGGCGCGCGACGCCGAGTACGCGGAGGTTTTGGGACGTTGCCGCGATTTCCACGCCGAGTTGGACAAGGAGCGTGGCGCCAGCAATCTCACCTTCGCCGAACTAGAGGAAAACGAGGAGGACCTTGCCAAGCTGGAGGCATGGGTGGGCAAGATCCGGACCCGCGACTGCTTCGGCGCGCCGCTCTCTGGGGAAGTTGAGCGGGAGCTCGTGGCGTGCCGGGAGGATCTGCAGGCGTTCGCGGCCTCCGTCTATGAGGCCGCCGACCACGGCTCGGCCGGTTCGTCGTGAGCGACCCGTCTGTCTGCGGGGAACGGTGTTGTCGTGGATCGTCGGAGAGGTCGTGGCAGGGGTGAACCTGAAGGAGTGGAAGCGGTGGGCCGGGCGGCTGAAGTCCGAGACCTACGCTCTGTACCTGGCCTACAGGGATCCGCGGGTGCCCTGGTACGCCAAGCTGTTCGCTGCTCTAGTAGTCGGCTACGCCTTCAGCCCCATAGACCTGATCCCAGACCCCATACCGGTCCTCGGCTACCTGGATGACCTCATCTTGGTCCCCCTGGGCGTGGCCCTCGCGGTACGGATGATCCCCGAGGACGTGCTCTCCGAGAGCCGGCAGAAGGCGCGGGAGATGGTGGAGAGGGGCGAGAGGCCCGTGAGCCGGGCGGCCGCCACCGTCATCGTCGTTCTCTGGTTGGCCCTGGCGGTGCTCGGCACCCTCGTCGTGGTGCGAATGGTCCGGGGTTGAACGATCCCGGAGACGAACCGTAGGCGTCGGCGAAGGCGCTCGGCGTTGAGGTTCGTGCTGCTGATCGGCGTGGTCAGCCTCTTCGACGACATGAGCCAGGAAGGGGCCGGGAGCATCACCGGCCCCTTCCTGGCTTTCCTCGGAGCTAGCACTTTCGTAACCGGCTTCGTGGCGGGGGAACCTGGCCGAAGGCGAGGGGCAACTTACTCAGGGCAGTGGGATCCTGAACCGCCTCCCGGTGACTTACGCTGGTCGTTTGGAGAACGCGAGTGGGGAGACGAGCCTCGAGGAGCTCGTAGCCGCCGCCCACGCCGCTTGTTACGCGATGGCGCTCTCAAACGTTTTGGCCGAGAACGACACGCCGCCGGAGCGGCTCACGGTGGACGCCGGGTACACCTTGGACAACGAGCATTTCAAACTCACCGCTTTGATGTTTCCGCTTTGGTATCGTTCGAGCGCTCGCTGCCCGCAATCGTAGCTGTTGGAGGGGGACGTGCGCCGGGAGTGAGATCCCGAGGATCTGATCGCTTGCTGGACGCTGATCGAAGCCGACTGGACGCTGCTCGGCAACAAGACCGGTCCGAGGCGCCTGGGGTTCGCGCTGTCGCTAAAGTTCTTCGAGCTTGAGGCGCGCTTCCCGCGCCACGCCGGGGAGATCCCGCAGGCAGCGGTCGAGTACGTGGCCTCTCAGGTGAAGGCCGACGCAGGAATGCTCGCCAGCTATCGTTTCTCGGGACGCACCTTCGAGTACCATCGGGCGCAGATTCGCCGCGCGTCCGGCTTCCGAGAACGTCCCCTCTGCTCGACTTTAGCCAATTGAGAGCGAAAGGGGTAAGGTACGCTCGTCACCACTCTCCGCCAAAAGAGGTGAACTTAAGGTGCGTACCCTACCTCCCAAGATGGTACAGGCGTTGGCCCCCTTTGCGCCACTTTTCTCCGAGCGCGTCTTTAGGCGCGCTCGGGTGCTGCTCATAGGAGCGATCCTCGCTCCGGGTGCCAGGACGGTCAGTTCCGCCCTGCATGCGATGGGCTTGGACGGCGAGAAGCGCTTCCATCGCCACCACCGAGTACTTAGCCGCGCTCGCTGGTCGAGCCGCGAAGCCGGTCGCATCTTGTTGGGATTGCTCATAGAGGCGTTCGTGGGGGACGGCCCACTCATCCTCGGAATCGACGAGACGCTGGAGCGACGCTACGGGAAGAAGATCGCCGCCAGGGGCGTCTACCGTGATCCGGTGCGCTCCACCCACGAAACCTTCGTGAAGAGCAGCGGCCTCAGATGGGTTTGCGTGATGCTATTGGTGGAGGTTCCCTGGGCTTCGAGGGTATGGGCCTTGCCTTTCCTCTCAGCCTTGGCTCCTTCCGAGCGCTACGCCGCCAAGCGGGGTAGACGCCACAAGAAGATAACCGAGTGGGCCTGGCGGCTGCTCTTGCAGGTAAGGCGGTGGTGCCCGCAGCGGGAGATCGTGGCCGTAGCCGATCGCGCCTACGCATCGCTCAAGCTGCTCGACCACTGCCGCAAGCTCTCCAATCCGATCACCTTCATAACCCGCTTGCGCTTGGATGCCGCCCTCTACGAGCCTGCTGCTCCACGACGCCCCCATCAGATAGGGAGGCCACGCCTCAAGGGCGAGCGTCTGCCCAACCTTTCTGTGGTAGCCGAAGACCCTGCCACCGTTTGGAAGACCACCAAGATCGCTAACTGGTATGGGAGCGGGGAGCGTATGGTCGAAGTCTCTTCCAAGACGGCCGTGTGGTACTCCACGGGCTTGTTCGCCGTGCCCGTGCGTTGGGTTCTGGTCCGTGATCCCGAAGGAAAGTTCAAGACCCAGGCCCTCCTGTGTACCGACCTCGATGCCGATCCGGAGGAGATCCTCCGTTGGTTTGTGATGCGCTGGCAGTTGGAAGTGACCTTCCAGGAGATGCGCAGGCACTTGGGATTCGAATCGCAGAGGCAATGGTCGGAGTTGGCGATCCGGCGCGCCACACCGGCGCTGTTGGGGTTGTTCTCGCTGGTCACCTTGTTCGCACATCAGCGGATGAGACAGGCAGCGGGTGCTTTACGGCGCCAGACGGCCTGGTACCACAAGAGGCATCCGACCTTCGCCGATGCGCTAGCGTTGGTACGTAAAGAGTTGTGGGCACAGGAGCAGACTTTATACGGGTCGCCTTCAGCGACCGACACGATAAAAGTCCCACGAGTCTTCATGGAACGGCTAACCGAGGCGATTTGCTATGCAGCCTAATGGCTAAAGCCGAGC
>JACCSM010000479.1 GCA_013698525.1 Rubrobacteraceae bacterium | reverse complement strand
GGAGGTCGAGGGGCTGCCGGTTAGCGTAACCTGCGAGGAACGGCGGGAGAGCAAAGCAGGATAGCAACGAGCTACGACGGCCGCGACAGCTACCAGCATCGGACGGAGTATCCGTTCGCATAAAGCGTCCCTCCGGAGGCGCCTTTTCTTTGCCCTTTCAGGCTGTCGCGTGTAGGGGCAATTCGCCTTCACGTCGCGGGTGATGGGGATGAGATCTCATCCCGCGCGGTCTCCTTCGACTCCGTGAGCGTTAGACTGCGATGTACTCTGCGAACGACTGCGACTCTGGGATTGGCAGGTTGTCTTCCCGCAAACCTTGCACGTGCATCTGGACCGCTTCGTGCATGTTTCGCTCTACCTTTTCGCGGCTCTCGCCCGTTGCGACGCAGCCCGGCAGGTCCGGCGAGTACGCTGAGTAGTTGCCGTTGGCCTTCTCCACCACGATCAAAAACCTGTTCATGCTCCCTCTCTTACTTCAGTCGTGCCTGCTCGAGGATGCTGTTTAGCGTCCCGGAAGCAAGGTCGTGCCCGGAGGAGTTCCCCGCGACCGTAACCCGGCCCGGCTTCGAGGGATGTTTGTACTGCCGATGGCTGCCCTTCGTTGCCACAAGGCACCATCCGTCTTTTTCTATCATCCTGGTTACGTCTCGTACCTTCATACCTGATACGTGCAACTCCCCGCAGCCTTGCTTTCCTCTATTCTACAGGTCAGAAGCTCCCCTCCGGGGCGCCTCTTCTTTGCCCTTTGTTAGCGTTTGCGCCGGAGGAGGGTGGGAGTGGTTGCGGGGTTGAGGGTTGAAGTCCCGGCGCCGCTTTGTTGGTGCTTCCAACCAAATAGTTCCCTGATCGGGGCGTCCCGCTTCATTTCCAGATGCTCCGAGACATCCCTGAGTATGCTGCTCAAGGTTCCTATCTTCGAGGGCTTGTGGCGAGGGACGGTAACATGATGCTCTGCCGGGTAACTTCATACCCGTACTTACCGAGCAGTCTCGCCAGCTCTTCGCCGCCGACATCCCTCGGAAGCCTCATACGGTCAGGATCTCATCCCTCACCACGTGTAGACGAATCATCCGCGGCAGGTCCTCCTCTTCGAAGTGGCACCGGATCGTGTCTCGCACAGCCTCCTTCAACTCCTCAAGTGTGTCGGCCTCCGAGTAGATAGAGTGGCCCAGCGCCTTCGCCTCCCATCCACCTTCGGGCGACTCCTCAACCAGGAAGATGATCTCGGTTTGTGCCATGAACGCTCCTTTTCGTCAAACCCGGTATGCAGGCACTTGATACCATTTTACGATGGTTGTTTATACCCTTCCGGGAGGTGCCTCTTCCTTCCCCGCTCTTCCGATGCAAGGCCACAAGGTTTCTGACAATGCGGCGCCGCGAACCAAAGGCAAGGTCAGGGGAGGATCCTGATCCTTGAAGTCGCGGCGAGGTACCTGATACTTCGTTGCGGGTCGTCGTCGATCGTAACCCTGACGGTGCCGCTGGGACTCCCACCGTAGCCTGTCATCGCCCCGTCTGAATTGAACTCCAGAGTACGAGTGGAGCCGGCCGTTATAGAAGGGTCTGGAGACAAATAATATGTCCCCACCGTATCCTGTATCGTCGCCCCTGACGAGTTGGTCTGAACCATTACCCTCACGTTCGCCGGGAAGGTACGGGGAATGGGAGTGTCGCCGGCAAAGACGGTCGGCGTAGGGCTGCCACTCCCATATGGTGCGTTGAGCTTGACTAGATAGTAGTCAGGTGCATTGTCTTCAACCATCTTGGGTACGAGCACCACTCGCCAATCAGTGAGCTGATTCGTGGCGCTGGTATGCGCTAATCGCAGATCCGCAACGAGCTGGTTAGCCGCCGCATCCACCCGACGCTGCTCCAGGATACCGAGCCAGATGATTATGCCAATAGCCAGTAGAATTCCCATAATGGCAAGAACCACAAGCATTTCCTGCAAGATAAAGCCTCGCTCGTCCCCTCGAAGAGTTACTTTCCTAAACACCACCCTGAGCCGCAACATACCTATCTCCTCGACGCTTTCTCGCTGGTCTACCCTTTAGTGATATGTATTACGCTTTTGCCAGCGTGCCGGGACAGAGGTACTTCGTCCCGGCGACACGGAACGTTTACCGTGATGCCGAACCCCCTCGAATGTGAGCTTCGCGTCCCGGTAAGCTCGATGGGTGTTGGGCTTGTTACGCGGCAGGCTTTCCCTGGGCTCGCTCTCACGAGCCTCCACGGAAGAAGTGCTGTCGCGGTAGGTGATGAGGCTCCGCTAAAGCGATGGCTATGCGGGTTCTAATTAACCCCGTGTGCAAGTTTCCTTGAGAGCTTGAACGAGAGAGAAGACCTCCCTACACTCGGTAGCGACCAAACCAGCCGCAGCGCAAAGGAGGTCTTCTCTTGGATCTTAGCACCTTCATCGTGGCCGTCTTCTGCCTCGTGGACGACCGGCTCAAAGGGCGCCGCATCCGCCGGCGTGGTCCCGCTCCGAAGCTTTCCGACGCCGAGGTCCTCACCATGGAGATTGTCGGAGAGTTCCTCGGCGTGGACACCGACAAGGGCATCCACCTCTTCTTTCGCCGCCACTACGCTGAGTGGTTCCCGGCCCTCCGCGAGGTCCACCGCACTACCTTCTCGTGCCAGGCGGCAAACCTATGGAAGGTGAAGGAGCATCTCTGGCAGGAGTTCCTCACACTCGCCCCCCACGACCCGGCCTTCGCGCTCGTGGATTCGATGCCGCTTCCGGCGTGCCTCTTTGCCCGCGCTTACCGCTGCCGCCGCTTCCGAGGGGAAGCCGCCTTCGGTAAGGATACGCTGCTCAGGCAGACCTTCTACGGTTTCAGGATACACGCAAGGGTCTGCTGGCCGGGCCTCATCACCCGCTTCTCGGTGGCCCCGGCCAACGCCCACGAGCTCTCGGTCATCCCCGAACTCGTCGAGTCCACCCGCGGGCTCGCCCTTGGGGACCGCAACTATCACTCGCCTAAGACGAAGGAAGAGCTGGCGAGGGGCACGGGCGTCGAGCTCCTCGCGCCCTACCGGAGCAAGAAGCGAGATCCCGCTCCCAAAAGGAGCGCGTTCTTGAGCCGCGTACGCTACCGGATCGACACCGTCTTCAGCCAGCTCACCGAAAGGTACTCCGTGAAGAGGG
>JACCSM010000130.1 GCA_013698525.1 Rubrobacteraceae bacterium | reverse complement strand
GAGTACGGTCCAGACGGAGAGCCAACCCGCTTCACCGGCGCAGCCGACCCGCGTGGCGGAGGCTCCGCCGCCGGCTATTGAGCATGTCTGGGTCCTTCGAAGAGCGATACCCGAACGTAGCCGGATGGGTGCGGGACGGTTGGATCGAGATCGGCCGCGACGATTACAGTCGCTCGTTCATCCGGGTACTCGACATCGGCGGCATGATCTGGGAAGGAAAGCAAGAGTACGAGACGATAGACGAGGCACTGGCGGAGGCCGAAGCTGTGATCACGGCATGGTTGGAGGAGAACGGATGAGCGGCGGTCTCGCAGCCTGTGAACGTGGCACAAACTGCAGCATCATGAGTACGGATCAAATATCATTCTGACCATGGAAGTCGTTGTCCCACCGGAGGTTGCGGAGCAGCTTGGCTACTACGTTTATCTTTATACAGATCCTCGCCCTGATAAGAGCAAACAACCGTTCTATGTGGGAAAAGGGAAAGGCAATCGAATACTTGCCCATCTCAGCGACAAAAACGAGTCTAACAAGACAAAAATTCTCAAAGAATTGAGAGAAGCTGGTTGCGAGCCACGGATAGAGATTCTGGCTCGTTCATTGCCTGACTCGACAACCGCACTCCGCATCGAAGCCGCTGTCATAGATCTTCTCGGCCTCGACAAGCTGACCAATCTGGTGCGAGGATCTGAAAGCATCGAGTTTGGCCGTGTACCTTTGAGCGAGTTGATCTTTCAGTACGCAGCCAAACCTGTGGAGATCGAACACAAGGTGATCTTGATAAGGATCAATCAGCAGTTCAGACCGGATATGTCGGAAGAGGAACTTTACGATGTGACGCGGGGCATCTGGAAGCTTTCGCCTGAGCGGGCGAAAGAGACAGATTATGCCTTTGCCGTGTTCGAGGGAGTTGTACGAGAAGTCTATGAAATCGAAAGATGGCGCTCTGCGGAAGAACTGGAATTCCCGACGAGAAGCGAAGACCTCAAGGACGAGCGTAGATCCGGATTTGAAGGGCGCGTAGCTTCGAATGAAATCCGCAGCCAGTACAGGGGCGGTTCGGTTGCTGAATATCTACCGAGAAGCGCGCAGAACCCGATCAGATACGTCAACTGCTAGCCATCGGTGCTGCCAGCGCCGTTCGAGCCGAGCCCGAAGAGGTCGGTCTCCTTCCGGCTGGTTTCCAGGGCTTCGATGAGCCCTTCGAGGCTGCCCATCTCCACCCGCATGACGCCCTCCCCGGCGGGCGGTGGATCGAGGGCGACGTACTCCGCTTCCCCCCGGCATCCTTCGAGGACGGCCAATAGCCCCGCGCCTGAGACCTCGACAGGCTTCCATCTGGGTCCGAAGTCCGCAGAGGATAGGAAACCTTCGGCCTTCGCCACGGAGCCGAACAATGGCAGCGAGGGGCGGTCGTCTATCAGGATCACGAGCGGGTCCGCGCCCAGCACGGCCTCCTGGAAGAGGAGTACGTATGGCGGCTGCGGCATGTCCCGTGCAGGCATCAGGAGGGCCTGGGGGCCATCGTGACGAGGAGGACCAGGTTCTCCTCGGCGGCGTTGCGAACGCCGTGCGGCTCGCCCGCCGGGGCCATCACCGCGTTGCCGGGGCCGAGCGCCCGCTCCTCTTCGCCGACGGTGAAGGCACCGGTACCCTCGACGACGTAGTAGACCTTGTCCGAGTCCTCGTGCGAGTGGACTTTCTGGCTCTGCCCCGGCAGCAGACAGTACACGTCGTAGAACAGACGCTCCGAATCGAAGAGGCTATTCTTCCGCATCTTCTCCTCCGAGAATGAGGTGTGATCCGAGACCTTCTTGCTTTCCATCGGTCCTCCCAACATGGATACACGGCTTTGTCCCCACAACTTTACCCGCTCTCCGGTTTGCTATGCGGCGCGTATGGTGCAAAATGCACCGGGTAGCGCTGGCGAGGCCGATTGTACGGCCATACTGGAGGATGCGACGTGAGATTCCCCGCCGTCGAGCTGCGGTTGCCGGAGTGGGTCGAGGAGTTCGTCCCCCCGGATGGAGCCTACCCCACCCCGGAGGACCGGATGCGGCTCGCCGTCGAGCTATCCCGGGAGAATGTCCGTCGCGGCACCGGAGGACCGTTCGGGGCTGCCATCTTCGAGCGGGATACGGGCAGGCTCATCGCGCCCGGCGTCAACCTGGTCGTCACGGCTGGATGCTCGGCGTTCCACGCTGAGATGGTGGCG
>JACCSM010000128.1 GCA_013698525.1 Rubrobacteraceae bacterium | reverse complement strand
GCGGGCGGCCTCGGGCCACATGCCGATCTCGATAAGTCCCTCGACGACGGAGAGGTCGCGGGGAGAGAGGTCGGCGATGGCGCCGGCGCGCTCGCGTACGAAGCGCGCCGAGATACCGTAGTGGACCAAGTGGACGCCCCGGCGCTCCTCGTAATCCACGCGCGTGAGGAAGCCATTCGTGACGAGCTCGCGGTGGGCGGCAAGAAGTCTCTCCTTGATCTTGGATGGCTGGTAGTAGAGGTCCTCGGGCAAGGGGATCAAGCCCCTGAGCTGGTGGATTTCCACCGTCCACTTCAGCCCACCCTTGCGCTTGACGTCGATCAGACCGTAGAGCGTTTTGGCCAAGGCATTGCGCAGAGAGAAGTAAAAGTCCGAGTCCAGACCCTTGATGTAGTTGGCGTTGTAGGAGCGCACCAGGACCTCGTCGAACTTGAGGATGTGGCGCTCGGCTGTGCGGCCCCTGTGTTTTATAGTGCGGAAAGTCGGGCGCCAGGGCTGGAACTGCTGACTCTCGAACACCTGAGTCTCATTGTTGTAGAAAGCGTTCTCCGCCCACACGTCCGTCGTCGCGATCCTGCGGATGCTCTCCCGCAAACGCTTCTGGTTTGTACCGGCCTTGGGATTTTTGCCCATGAGCTTTAGCAGGCCGTAGAGCGTGAACGCCACCCGCCCATCTGGCGGCATGCCACCCTGCTGGTGTACATGGCGCATGGCCGCCACGTACACGTCCCGATCCGCAGGGCCAGGGAGACCAAGTTCCCTGCCGCCCGTGACCCTGACGTACTGGTGGATTCGCTGGCCGTCCTCTGCGACGATTGTATTGTGAGTCTCCAGAGATTCCTCGACCCTCTCCCTGCTCTTGAACAGGAAGAGTGGGAGCTCCTCCATGTTGACCTCTACGTGGATCAGAGGCCCGTTCTCCATGTCGAAGAGCGTCAATTCTCTGGCACCGTTGTCTGTCATCGTGATTTTTTCTCCCCCCTAAACATCAGGAGCATTAAACACCAAAGCATACATGTGCGTCGAAGGTCACTTCCGGAAAAAAGCCGTAATTTGCGGGGATTACCCACACAGTTTTCATGGGAAATTCGCCGGTTTTTCATGGGGGGTACGCCGTTCTTGGGCGGGCGGTACGCCGTTCTTGGGCGGGCGGTACGCCAGGTTTCCTGGGAGGTACGCCGGTCGTTCCTGGACTGTACGCCCTGTTTTCATGGGCGCTTCGCCGTCAGGCGGAGCACCGGAGACGCCCGTTTTCATGGGAGGTACGCCGTTTTTCATGGGAGGTACGCCGTTATTCCGTCCAGCGGCGGGCAGCATGGCCCAACTTTAGCGTGGAAGGAGGTTTCCTGGGGGGTTCGCCGTTCTTTCGGGGCATGGTCTGCTGGTTTCACGGCGGGGATACTGGCGGCGACGCCGCCCGCAAGCCCCAGGCAACCTCTAAGGTAGGTGCCGAGCAGCGCGGTCGTGGGCCATCTGGGGTTCGACCCCGTACTTTTCATGGGAGGTACGCCGTTCGAGAGGCCTGGAAGGAGCCGGTGGTGCCCCTGGGTTCGCTTAGGGGTTCCCTTCGCGGGTTCCGCATTCATCGCGGGTACGCCGTTCGGGGCGGGGGGCGGGGGCTTTCATGGGCGGTTCGCCGTGGCTGAGGGCGCGGGATCCTGCGGGTTGACGCCCCTGGGCGCGCCGTAGCCTCGCTCCACGGCCCGCACCAGCCTCCCGACCGGGTTGCCGACCTTGCCGGCCGGGGTGTGAGCCAACCTGTCGGCGGCGGTGACGACGGCCTCGGGGCTGCTGCGGAACCGCAGCAGCCTGTCGGAGATCCTGGGTTCGACGCCCTTGGAGTCGAGCTCGCCGACGGACCCTTTCACATCGAGACGTGCCGCAGGCGGCTTGAGTACGTCATGGGTATCGACGTGACCTTCGCTACCTCGCGGGGAGCGCTCCAGGAGCGCGTTGCCAACCCCGAGGCCGTGTACTAGCTCCTCCGTAGCGAGATGGTCAGGCGCGGTGACGTCAACGGCGGGATGGTCTACGATCCGCTCACGGCGGAATCAGTGGTCCTGACGACCGGAGCCTGCGCACGGAGGAGGAGGAGCTGAGGCCGCCCTTCCTCGAGCCGATGCACGCGGCGCTCGGGGACGCGGTGCCCGCTAGCGCGTCGTTTTCTGGGGAGGCGCGCCACAAGCTGCGGCGCGGGGTGCGCGCCGACGGCACCGAGTGCCTCTACTGGTGCCCCGACGCCACGGCCTTCCCCGCCCCGGCGTTGTTCGACCAGGAGGCGTGCGAGCAGAGAGCCGAACTCCTGGCCGATTTCGCATTGCTGGCCTCGATCTACGGGGGCGAGGCCCTGCGCGAGATGGATGATTACTTCTGGAATTGAGGGGCGACGTCCCAGATGGACGCCAGACTCGAGGTCTGAAACTGCTGAAAAGGGGCATTTGCGTGCTAGCTCGCTACTCTAGCTCTCGTGAGAAGATCATACTCGACCGAACATTCGGACGCTGAATAGGCATATCTTGAGGAACACCTGCCATTTCCCGAGAACGATGGGAGGCCTCCGGTCCATAGCTTGCGTAAGATCCTCAACGCCATCTTCTACGTCGTCAGGCGCGGCTGTTCATGGCGACTCTTGCCCCCACGATTTCCCACTTTGGAAGGCCGTCTACCACTAATTCCGCTTCTGGCACTTGGATGGTACCTGGGAGAGGATGCACCGAAGACCTCTCAGGCCGCCTTCTCCGGCGAATCGCGCATCCGCACCGCAAGCCAACCCACCCCTTCACCTGCCGGTACCTCGGGTTGCTGCGCTCTCCGGACCACTTGCGGTTGCGCGTGTGCCGGACGACCGGGGCCTGAGAGGTCCCGATTCCTCCCCGCTGCGATTCTCGGAGACCAACTCCTCGTACTTGCCACCCCCTGCGTTTGCAGCCCCGCAAGCACCTCTTCCCCCATGTGCTGGTAGCGTCTCGAGCCCGCCCGGACACGCCCGCCAGCAGAGTCACTACGGTTCGGACGAACAGGAACAACAGAGCGTCGGGTGAGTTGCTATGCTAGCGGTTTGAGGTACTACGAGGAAATTGTCTGGAAAGCCGAGCGGGCTGGGGTGGGCAAGAGGGTTCTTTCTATGCTGGGAGGGGGCCCCTTCTACGACCTCGATGGTGTGGTCGACTACTGGTCAGAGGAGGACGTCTCCTGGGATATGCTGACACTCCCGTTCGTAGAGCCGCCGAGGCGCTCCGGGCCGGTCGTGGCCGACTACAAGTTACCGGCCTCCTTGCTGGAGGAGGCCAGGTACGAGGGCGGTTACCCGGACTACGAGTACGTGGGCGGCACCTTTGGGGCGGTCAGCCGCGTGGACCCGAATGTGCGCGCGGCGCGGCGCGAGACGCTCGATGCGTGGGCCGCCTCCTCACCCGGAATGGCGACGGCCTACGGCGCGGTTCTCGTCGCGGGCGGGGGACAGTACGACTGGATGTACGCGGTCGGTGACTCTGGGGAGCCCTTGGGCCTCGCCGAGCTGAACGCTCCGGGGCTCGACCTGCGTCAAGCACCGCCAGCGGAGCGAGAACTCCTCGAATCCGTGGGCATGGCCATGCTCTCCCCGTTCCTCTTGGGGTTTGCTCTGCTCGCGTGCGAGAACGTTTTCGAGGAACCGTCGCTGCCTTCCGGGACGGCGACCGGCGGTCCCGATTACTTGAGGCCAGTGGTGAGGACGTTGGCCCGGACAAGAGCCGGTGGGCAAGCCTCCGGGGACGCGCAGAGGTGGGAGTTGCTCCCCGCCGATACCCGCCCGCGCGGCGGTCACTTCCGCTCTCTCGGCGACGGCGACGGTCTCCCGTCCGGGTGCGGGGCGGGCCTGTACTGGATCGCGGCCGAAGGGTAGCACCCGCGCTCTACTGCGCCGCTCTCGACTGGTGCGACGGCTGGCGGATTCCGACCGCGGGCACGGAACGCACTGAAGGTAGGCGGATGGATGGCTTGTTCCTTGCCGCAAGGACACCGGATCCAGCGGGAGGTCGCACGTTACATGCGGGAAGAGGCAATGTGCCGGGCGACAATTAGCGGGGTGGAATAGCCTGCTACGTTAGAGAGACGCTGGGCAAGTGTCGACGGGGCCGTTGTCGCAAGCGAAGCCGTGGACGATGGGCGCCAGGCCGTGTCCACGGCACCCATCGCGTTGCCAGAGGGGGGCGGATCTGTCCTAACCCGATGACGGGGGCCTTTCGCGCAGTCCAGACCCCGGTGCCCGAGAAAAAGACGGCCCGCTTACTTGTACTTGCGGATAAGACGCAGATACCGGTCCATGTCGAAATGCTTGCCGGGGCACAGTGTCGCGGACACCTTGCGGTGGCGCACGATGTGCTTTCTGTCCACGGGTACCTTGTACTTCCTGCTTATATAAGCGGATAGCCGGGCCGAGGAGCGATACATGGCGTCGGTCCACGTCCTGCGGTTACTCCCGTAGCCGGCGTGTTCTATGCCGATGCTGCGCTTGTTGTACCACCAGTCTCCCGCCTGCCAGGCTATGTCCTCATTGCGCACGCACTGGACGATGCCGCCGCCCCGACCGACCACGTAGTGCGCCGAAACGTCGGAGGAAGGATTCTTGAAGTGGTTTATGGCGGAGGACTTGGGACCCTCGACCACATGGACGACGATGAAGTCTATCTTCCTGGGACCGCGGTTCGCGTTGGTGTAGTTGCCTCGGGCCGCAGGACGCCAGCTTGCCCGCCCGTAGTCGGCCCGGCGAACGCCGGCACGGTCCTGGGCGGCGAATGGGGTCGGCACCTCCACATCCTGGGCCTCCAAGGTCAGGCTTTCTCCGGTAGAGGTGGTCAGCGAGGCCCCGTTCTCCAGCGTCTCGTAGACTTCCTGGGAGTACAGGGGACCGTAAGAATACTCCGCCACCAGCTCGTGCCAGCCTTCGAGGCCCGAAGGTTTACTCCCGCCGGCGATATCCGCCAGCACCGCCGCGCCGCCCAGGACGTTGGATGCCCGATCCGTCTTCAGTCGGCTCTCCGAGAAGCCGGTGAGCGCGGCGGCTCTGCCGAGGGTGTCGCGAGACGGGTTCTGGAGGAGCTGCA
>JACCSM010000113.1 GCA_013698525.1 Rubrobacteraceae bacterium | reverse complement strand
GCACGGAGTCAATGTTCGCGAGGAGCTCTTCTAGGGAACCAGGGTCGGCCTCGGGGTGCTTCTCGAGGGCGGCGTTGAGGTTTGTTACGTAGGTATTGTGGTGTTTTTCGTGGTGGAGGTGCATGGTCTGATCGTCTATGGTGGGCTCTAGGGCGTCGTATGGGTATGGCAGCTGTGGTAGCTCGTATGCCACTTTCGTTTCTCCTCTCATGGTCCGGCTTCTCTCTACCACCGTGTTATACCCCGAAGTCGCGGGCCCTTAACCTCACGAGGAGATCCCGCGGTCGTCCTCGCCCACCGGGTATGGGGTCGTGGGAGGCTGTAGAATACGGGGATTGGAGACTTCCTCTTCACGTACCTGGCGCAGTGGAGACCCGGGGCGGCCCGCTCTGGAGGAGATGAGGCGCCTGCTCGATCGGGCTGTGGCTGCCAGCTCGAATGGCATCGTCATAACGGACCCGAAGGTACCTGACAACCCCATCGTCTACGTCAACCCGGCCTTCGAGAAGATCTCGGGCTACACCTCTGAGGAGGTCAGGGGCCGGAACTGCCGCTTTTTGCAGGGCGACTATCGCGACCAGCCCGCGCTCGACGAGTTGCGGGAGGCGCTGAGGGAAGAGCGGGAGTGCAGGGTAGTCCTGAGGAACTACCGCAAGGACGGAACATCGTTCTGGAACGAGCTGTACGTCTCGCCCGTCCACGACGAAGAGGGCAGGCTGACCAACTTCGTTGGTGTCCAGAACGACATCTCGGAACGGCGCAGGATCGAGGAGGTCTTGCGCGAGAGCGAGGAACGTTTCAGGGCCATCTTCGAGCACGCCGCCGTCGGGGCGGCGCAGGTCGGGATCGACGGCCGCTGGCTTCGCGTCAACCGGCGCCTGGGTGAGATCGTGGGTTACGAGCCCGAGGAGCTCCTGGGGATGACGTTCCAGGACATAACCCATCCCGACGATCTGGATGAGGACCTCGCGCGGGTGCGGCGGATGCTGGAGGGCGAGCTCCAGACCTACACCATAGAGAAACGGTACCTGAGGAAAGGCGGCCCTGAGGTCTGGGTCAACCTGACCGTGTCGCTGGTGCGGGGTTCTTCAGGGGAGCCCGCTTACTTTATCGCGGTGGTCGAGGACATCAGCGAGCGTAAGAAGACCGAGGAGGAGCGCGACTTGCTGCTCGTGAGGGAGCAGCTCGCGCGGTCCGAGGCCGTTGAGGCGAGGCGGCGCCTGGCGTTGCTCGCGGCGGCCGGTCCGGCGCTCTCGGCCTCGCTCGACTACGAAAAGACCTTGGAGGGGATCACACGCCTCCTCGTGCCCGAGCTCGCTGACTGGTGCCTGCTCGACATCGTGGAGGATAACGGAAGCCTGAACCAGCTCGCCGCCGCGCACGCCGAAGAAGAGAAGGAGGACCTCCTGAGGATGCTCAGGGAGCATAGGCAGTTCAGAGAGGGAGACCCTGGGAGCACCGCCGAGGTGCTAAGGACCGGGCAGTCCGTGTTACTATCCGATCTCCCCTATCCCACCTTCTACGAGCGGGCGCTTGAAGGCGAGCACTTGGAGATCATACTCCGGCTTGGCCCCCGTTCCCTTATGTGCGTGCCGCTCGTGGCACGGGGGAGAACGATAGGCGTCATCACCCTCGTCTCCTCGAAGCCGGATCGCCCCTACGGTGAAGAGGACCTCCTGCTCGTGGAAGATCTGGCGTACCGCTGCGCGCTGGCCGCGGACAACGCCCGCCTGTACAGGGACCGCAGCGAGATCGCACGCGTTTTGCAGAGGAGCCTTCTCCCGCCGCACCTGCCCGAGATACCCGGCGTCGAGGTCGGCGCCGAGTACCTGCCCGTCGGGGAGACCAACGACGTCGGAGGGGATTTCTACGACCTCATAAACACAGTCGAGGACGGGTGGTTGTGCGCCATCGGGGATGTGCGCGGCAAGGGGGTCGAGGCGGCGTCCGTGACGGCCCTCGCCCGCTACACTATTCGCGCCGTTACCCTGAAGAACGACCGGCCCTCCGAGGTTCTCGCCGCCCTCAATGAGGCGATGCTCCGCCAGCTACCCGAGGACCGCTTCTGCACGGCAGCCTGTGTCCGGCTCGAGCCCGAGGACGCCCCGGCAGGCGTCGGGGTGGATGTCTCGCGCGCCGGCCATCCGCCGCCGCTCCTGGTCCACTCCGACGGCACTGTAGTGGAGGTCGGCTGTTCGGGCAGGGTGCTCGGCGTGTTCCCCGACGCGGAGCTCAGTGACACGTCGCTGCGCCTCATGCCTGGCGAGGCGCTCGTCCTCTACACCGACGGCGTCACCGAGGCGCGTTCCCCGGACGGCGAGTTCTTCGGCGAAGGCAGACTGCGCCAGCTCCTCAGCTCCTACGCCGGCTGCGACGCGGTGACGCTCGCCGCGAGGATCAAGGGCGTCGTCCTCGATTTCCAGGAGGGCTACCCGCGCGACGACCTCGCCGTCCTGGTCTTACGCGCCAGGGACCGGGCCGCGCCTGTGGAGCAAGGCCAGAGCCACTAGCCCCGCCGCCGCGAACGTCGCCGCCGCGAGCTGGATGGTCCAGATCAGGGCCGGAAGACGTGCCTCTAGCAGCGTGCCCGCTACGATGGGGCTGAAGCCGCAGGCGACGCCGAAGCAGGCACCGAAGAGAGCGAGGTAGGTGCCCCTGAGCCGCGTCGGCGCGAGCTCGGCGGCCAGCGAAGCGCCTGCGACCTCGAGGACCATCTCGGCCAGCGTGAAGAACAAGACGAAGGCGACGAATATGCCGAGGAACGAATCACTCAGGAGGAGCGTCGCCGAAGAGGC
>JACCSM010000100.1 GCA_013698525.1 Rubrobacteraceae bacterium | reverse complement strand
AGGGCCCGCCCGACCAGGTACCCGGTCGGCACGGAGCCGAGAATATAGCCGAACAGCACGAGAAAAATCCCCAACATGGCGGAGAAAGTATAGCGGAACGAGTGCCTGACAGCGGAATGCGGAAGGGTTGCCCCTTCTGTATTCCGCGCTGGTCAGCATTTCAGCACGCCGCTTCGCGGCTCTCAGCATTTCAGCCAAAACAAAAAGCTGACTAGCTGAAATGCTGAAGGGGGGCTGTAAGCGGCACGCCGCAGGCGTGCCGCTTACAGCCACATCTCGCGGGTGCGGGCGACCTCGAGCGCTTGCTCCATCGCACGTGCCTTGTTACGGGTCTCCTCGTACTCCAGAGACGGGACGGAGTCGGCGACGACGCCGCCTCCTGCCTGGAAGTAGGCGACGCCGTCTTTGAGGAGTGCTGTGCGGAGCGTTATGCAGGTGTCGAGCCGGCCGTCGACGCCGTAGTAGCCCGTGGCGCCTGCGTAGGGTCCGCGTCGGGTGCTCTCGAGCTCGTCGATGATCTCCATGGCCCTTACCTTCGGCGCGCCTGAGACGGTTCCCGCGGGGAAGGCCGCCGCGAGGGCGTCGAGGGCTGTCAGGTCCTCGCGCAGGTTTCCCTCGACGGTAGAGACGATGTGCATGACGTGCGAGTAGCGCTCTATCTCCATAAAGCTCTCGAGCCCGACCGAGCCGACCTCGCTGACGCGCCCGAGGTCGTTGCGCCCGAGGTCCACGAGCATGACGTGCTCGGCCCGCTCTTTCTCATCGGCGAGCAGCTCTTCGGCCAGGGCGGCGTCTTCTTCCAGCGTGCCGCCGCGCCCGCTGGTCCCCGCGACGGGACGGGTCATCACACGCCTTCCCTCGACCCGCACCAGGGGCTCGGGGGATGCGCCGACGATAGAGAGGCCGCCGAGCTTGAGGTAGGTCATGTAGGGGGATGGGTTTACCGTGCGCAGGCCGCGGTAGAGCAGGAGGGGGTCGAGATCCCCTATCTCCGCCGCGAACCTCTGGGAAGGGACGATCTGGAAGGCGTCCCCGGCCCTGATGTACTCTTTCGCCTTCTCTACGGCCTCTTCGTAGCGCGCTCTGGTGAAGTTCGAGGAGGTCTCGACCCCAGTACCGAACGCCGGTGTCCGGCGCACCAGCGGAGCCGAGAGACGCTCTGCGATCCTGCGTATATCGTCGGCAGCCCGCCTGTAGGCGGCCGAGAAGCCCTCGCCCTCCACGTCGCGCAGGCCTGCGGCGTCGACCAGAGAGACGACGAGCACCTTGTGCCTGAGGTGGTCGAAGACGATCAGGGTGTCAGTAACGGCGAAGTAGGCCTCGGGGACGTCGAGGTCGTCTTTGGGAGCGTCGGGAAGGTGTTCCAGATAACGCACGGCGTCGTAGGAGAAGTACCCTACGGCGCCCCCCACGAACGCAGGGAGGTTGGGGAGCGGGGCCACGCTCTTCTTGCCGACGATCTCGGCCAGGCCCCTGAAAGGGTCCGCTGCGGGAACCTCCCGCACACCATCGGCGTCGACGACCGTGTAGAGGCCGTCCCTGTAGGAGAGCGTGCGTTTGGGGTCGAAGCCGAGGAAGGAGTAGCGGCCGAACCTCTCGGCCGACTCTGCGCTCTCGAGCAGGAATACCGTGTCCTCCTCAGCGAACCTGAGGACCGCCGAGATCGGCGTCTCCAGGTCTCCTATGAACTCGGCATAGAGCGGCACCACGTCATAGGAGCGGGCGAGACCGCGGGCCTCGCCGACCGAAGGGACGAGGTTCGGGCTAGGCGTGGCGGTCATGCAGTACCTTCGCCACGTGCTCTACCCCGACGTCCCGCTCCTCGAGCAGCACGAGCAGGTGGTAGATGAGGTCGGCCGCCTCCTCAGGTAGCCTCACGTCAGAGAGCGCGGCCACGACGACCTCCACCGCCTCCTCCCCCACCTTCTGGGCCAGCCGCTCCTTTCCGCTCTGGATCAGGGAAACGGTATATGAGCCCTCAGGCATCTCTCTGTGGCGCTGCGCTATCGTCGCCGCCAGCCGCTCGACCATCATCCCGAAAGGGACCTCCCTTTCGCCCGCTGGCGCAACCCCCACTCCTTCACCGGCCAGGGTGGTGAAGAAGCAACTCTTCTGTCCTGTATGGCAGGCTGGTCCGCTCGGCTCGACCACATAGAGTAGTGCGTCTGCGTCGCAGTCCAGCCTTACCTCGACGACCTTCTGCGTGTTACCGCTCCTCGCGCCCTTGCGCCAGAGCTCGGAGCGGGTGCGGGAGTAGTAGTGAGCCTCGCCTCTGGAGAGCGTCTTCTCGAGAGCCTCGCGGTTCGCGTACGCCAGCGTAAGCACGTCGCCCGTCGCCACGTCCTGGGCGATAACGGGGACGAGACCGTTCTCGTCGAACTCTACCCTGTCGATGGCCGGGGTCACTGCGTCGCCAACTCTTCGAACCGAACCTCGTCCGCGTTCATCGCCGTCGCGAACCAACTACCGAGCACCTCGTTGTGGTGGGCGATGATCTTGGCCGTTCTACCTGCCATGCCCGACCTCCCGTTCAGAGTCCACGAGTCGGACCGGGATACCGGATTGCATCATGTGCTCTTTGACCTCGGCTATGCTGTACTCGCCGAAGTGGAAGATACTCGCGGCGAGCACCGCGCCCGCTCCCGCGTTGACTGCCGAGATCATATGCTCCGGGCTTCCAGCACCGCCGGAAGCGACGATGGGCAGGGTCGTCTTCTCGGCGACGGCGGAGATCAGATCGAGATCGTAACCGCTCTCCGTCCCGTCCGCGTCCATGCTGTTCAACACGAACTCCCCGGCCCCCCGCCTCTCTCCCTCTATGAGCCACCCGACGGCATCCATGCCCGTGTTCACCCGCCCACCGTTCAGATAGACCTCCCAGCCTGGTGAAAAGCTACGCCGCTTTACGTCCACGCTCAACACGACACACTGGCTCCCGAAGCGTTCAGCTCCTTCGGTGATGAGGTCAGGGTTCCCCACGGCGGCGCTGTTTATGGAGACCTTGTCGGCCCCTGCGCGCAGCATGGCCCGCATGTCGTCGGCCGTCCTTACGCCGCCGCCGATCGTGTATGGTATGAAGACTTCCTCGGCGGCCCGGCGGGCGAGCGTCGCAGCCGTGTCCCTCTGTTCGTGGGAGGCTGTGATGTCGTAGAAGACGATCTCATCTGCCCCCTCCCTATCGTAGAGGGCCGCGAGCTCCACCGGGTCTCCGGCGTCCCTCAGATTGGTGAAGTTCGTCCCCTTCACGACCCGCCCGGCGTCCACGTCGAGGCACGGGATGATGCGTACTTTGAGGCTCACCAGGGGATCCTGCGACCAAGACGAGCAAGGCGCTCCGCGAATAGAGCACGTCCGTCGCCGCCGAACTCGGGGAGGTTGGCGAGGCGTTCGATCAGCACCGCGTCTGACGACCGCCCGAAGATCACGTCGTTCACGTCAGCTACGGCGATGTGGTCGGGATGGTTCTCGATACGCTCGAAGGCGTCGCCCACGCTCACGAGTCCCTCGAACAACACTCGCATGTAGAACCCTGTGTAGCCCGTCTGCCAAACCCACTTCGTCAGCAGCCTCTGCCCGTTCTTGCCGGCCAGCTTGCGGCATGGCGTCCTTGGCTGGCTTACCTGTAGTACCGTCTCCCCGACCCTGAACACGTCGCCGATGCAGACCCCGGTCTCGATGGCGCCCGAGACGGTCAGGTTCTCGGAGAAAGCACCGGGCTCGAGCGTGCGGCCGAACACGCACTCCCAGTGCGCGTAGTGGTCGAACGGGTAGACGCAGACAGCCTTATCCACCCCACCGTGGTTCACCAGGTCGGCCTGCCCGTCGCCGTCGAAACCACAGGAGCGAAGCAGGGCGTTCGGAACCGGACTTTTGGCCCCGCCTGTTCTCACCACTTCTGGTCCGTAGCGCTGCGCCTGGGGCAGAGCCACGTTCAACGAAACGACCTTCACCGCTTTCCTGATCCTTTCCTGGTAGCTCCGTTACAGAGTAAGGTACGGTCGGCAAACATGCCAGATCCCGGTTCTACACGTAAGGCACACCGGCGGTGCCGCATTCTTCGGCCAGACGCTCGCGCAGGGCATTCCTCGCCGGCAGCAGGACGGAGCCCTCATCCCCCGCCCCCACTACTATGGAGCCATCCCTTCCCCTCCAGTGGCGGTGGACCGTGTAGGCGGCGAGCGTCCCTTCCACCAGGCCGACCGTCCTGTCGAGCTCCGCGTGGGACATCGAGGCGGAGACGTCGAGCTTGGAGACGTCCACGTTCTCGGACGCGGAGATGTCAGCGGCGAGGTTGCCTGTCCTGAGCCTGAGGCCTGGAGTGTCCCAGAGGACCTCGATAGCGCCCCTGAGCGCCGCCGCCCTGCTCTCCTTGTTGCCTTTACGGAACTTGGGGTCGTCCATCGCGCGGAGCCGCTGCGCCAGGTCCCGGTTGTCCGCAGCACCCAAGCGCTCCAGGGAGAGGACCTTGAGCGTCGCCGCCGAGTCCACCTCAACGACCACGCTCTGGCCCCTCTCCCTCGGGAAAGGGTAGTCCGTGTACTCCACGCCGGCCTTCTCCAGCTCGGAGAGCAACTCCTCCGAATAAGGCTCGCCGCCGAACATCCTGCGGCTCGCCGAGTAGGCAGGGAGCGCCAACTTCGATAGGATGCGTTCGATCCTGCGCGTCCCCCGCTCGTTCGGGACCGCGAGCGGCGCGTCGACGCCGACGAGGGTCCCACGCCGCTCGGAGCCGTAACCTTCGACCGTCCCTGCTATATCCTCCGCGTTCACCGCGAACGAGTTGGCTATGATGCTCCCCCGCTCGTCCAGCACCACCAAACACGAGACCTTCTCCCGCGCCTCGCCCGGCCTCCACGCCAGCGCGCAGCCTACGAACCTCAAGTTCCCTCCTTACCGGCGTCGGCTACGGCCCGCGAGACCTCCTCGCAGACCTCCCTGCACACCGTCTCGTCACTATGCTCGACCATCACCCGCACGACCGGCTCCGTTCCGCTCGGCCTCAGGAGGACGCGTCCATCATCGCCGAGCCTCTTCTCCGCCTCTGAGACGGCCAGCCCGACCGCCTCCGAGGCTGCGACGGCCTTCGCAGCCCCCGGCTCCTCGACCCTCACGTTGATGAGCGTCTGCGGATACACCTCCATCGCCCCGGCCAGCTCCGAGAGTGGTCTGCCGCTGCGGACCATCACGTCGAGGAGCGCGAGAGCCGTAACGATGCCGTCTCCGGTCGTAACGTGCTCGGAGAGGATCACATGCCCGGATTGCTCCCCGCCCAGAGAAGCCCCGAGCCTGTCCATGGCCTCGGCGACGTGCCTGTCCCCAACGTTCGTTACCTCGTAAGGTATCTCCATAGCCTCCATGGCCTTGAAGAAGCCAAGGTTGCTCATCACCGTGACCACGACCTCGCCGGACAGGGCTCCGCGCTCCTTCTTGTCGCGGGCGAGAATGGCGATGATCCTGTCCCCGTCGACGACGTTCCCCCGCTCGTCGACCGCGAGCACCCTGTCTGCGTCCCCATCGAAGGCGAAAGCTACGTCCTGCCCGGAGGCATCCAGCTCCTCGACGTGCGTCGAGCCGCAGCCATCGTTTATGTTCGTACCCGTGGGCCAGGTCCCGGTCAGGGTGAGATCGGCTCCTACCTCCCCGAACACAAGCGGCGCCGCCTCATAGGCCGCACCGTTGGCGCAGTCGAGGAGCACCTTGACACCCTCGGCCGACGGACGCAACCGCCCGAGCACCCACTCCGCGTACATCTGCGCGGCGTCGTCGAGCACCTCGACCCTTCCGATCCCGTTCCCGGTCGGGCGTGTGATGTCGTCTGCGATCAGGTCTTCGATCTCACGCTCCTTCCCAGGTGAGAGCTTGCGGCCTTCTCCTGAGAAGAACTTGATGCCGTTGTCGGGGTAGGGATTGTGGGAGGCGCTTACGACGCCAGCGGCCGTGGCCTCAAGACGCGGCGCGAGGGCCGCGACGCCAGGCGTTGGCAGGACACCGAGGTCAACGACTTCCGCGCCACCGCTCGCTGCGCCGGCGCACAGGGCGCAGGCGAGCATATCTCCGGAGAGGCGCGTGTCGCGTCCGATGAGGATCGTGCCCCCAAAGGCACGGGAGGCGGCGAGGCCGAGGCGCAGGGCATCTTCTGGCAGTAGGCCCTTGTTGGCGATCCCGCGCACCCCATCGGTGCCGAACGTTATGGTTCCTCTCTTCAGTCGGCCTCCGTTTCCATGCCAGGGTAGATTCTGAAACCTTGTCGCCTCTCCCCGTATCGACGTAGAACGGGCCCCTTTCGGCGCGCGAAAGGAGCCCGACGCGAACCTGATTCTTGTGGCTCTAGCGCTTGGAGAACTGCGGGCGCTTACGGGCCTTCTTGAGGCCGTACTTCTTGCGCTCGACTGCCCTGGAGTCACGGGTGAGCATCCCGGCAGCCTTCAGCTCGCTGCGGGCCTCCTGTGATTCTTCGGCGAGGGCCCGCGCTATACCGTGGCGCAGGGCCTCTGCCTGGCCCGTGGGGCCGCCGCCCTCGATCTTGGCGACGACGTCGTAGCGGCCGGCCGAACCCAGAAGCTCGAGCGGCGAGCGCACGGAGGTGCGGTAGGCCGGACGCGGGAAGTACTCGTCCAAATCGCGGCCGTTTATGGTGATCTTGCCTTCCCCGGGGAGCAGCCTCACCC
>JACCSM010000075.1 GCA_013698525.1 Rubrobacteraceae bacterium | reverse complement strand
GAGGTTCAATTTGCAGGACTTTTCAATGAGAACTTGTCAGAAAGAACTCCTGGACGGTCGGGGGATCAGCGGCGCGAAGCGGCGCATGATCCGGACGAAAACCAGAATGCTGAAGTGCTGACTAGCTGAAGTGCTGACCGGCTATTGGCTATTCCTCCTCATCGCGCCAGAGGAGCCAATTGAGGGCTATCTGGGCGGAGAGGACGGCGAAGATGAGGGCGAAGGCGCCTTCGCGCAGGTGGTGGAGCCAGGCGGTGTAGACGACGAGCGCGGAGGAGACGGTGAGCGCGGCGAGGACGAAGAGGAGCGTGACGCCGAGGACGGCGGCCCGCGCAAGCCGCAAAGCGAGCCCTCCCGGCTCATCTCTTCCGCGCCCGGTATCCGCCGCTCTCGGGGACACTTTCAGTCCTGCTTCTTCGCGGTCTTCTCGGAGGAGGCGCCGGATTCCTTGCCGCTTTTATCGGATGAGGCTTTGTCCGAGGAGCCGGAGTCACCGTTGCCTGATGAGGACTCAGCCTTCTCGCTCTTCTCGGACTTCTCCATCTTTTCGGAGCGGCTGCCGTTCTTGTAGTCGGTGGAGTAGAAGCCGGAGCCCTTGAACGAGATGTTGACGGGGTGCATGACCTTCCTCACCGGCGCGCCGCATTCGATGCAGGCGGCTAGGGGATCTTCGGACATCTTCTGCATTACGTCGAAGAGATGTCCATTATCGCACTTGTACTCGTAGATCGGCATCCACCCTCCCGGGAATATAAAAGCTCGCAACCCGGAAATTATACAACTTGAGGCGCGGTCAGGGTACTACTCCGGGCGTCTGTTCGGGTCGAGTTCCCCGGAACGGAACGCCTCCTGCATTCGTTCCCTGACCGCCTCCAGTAGCCTGGGGTTGCTCACGATGTCCTGTCTCTGGGACTCGGTGAGGTTTCTGCGCACGTACTCTTCCTGGACCACATCCCGCAGGTGCCCATCCTCGTTCATGCGGTGGATGATGTACTCGAGAACTCGTCGCTCGTTCTCCGACTCCCCGGAATTGGCGAACAGCCGATCCCAAGAAGACCTCCGATCCTCTCCGCCTTCGGGCATCCCTCTCTCCTCTCCTCGCCGGTGGCCTGAGATCTCCAAGTTTAGCGAGTTCCCACCATCCGGTACAGGATAAACCGTGTCCGGATCAAAGGCGAGCGGCGAGCCCGTCCAGCGCTGCCCCGGTCACCCGGTACACCGTCCAATCGTCCATCGGGACCGCCCCGACGCTGCGGTAGAACCCTATCGCCGGCTCATTCCGGTCGAGCACCCACCATTCGAGCCGACCGCAGCCACGCTCCTTCGCCAGCCGCGCCAGGTGCGACAGCATGTCCTTCCCCAGACCCCGGCCCCGGAATTCCGGCCTCACGTACAGGTCCTCCAGGTAGATGCCCGGTCGCCCGAGAAACGTCGAGAAGTTATGGAAGAAGAGAGCAAAGGCGGCGGGCTGTCCATCGGGTTCCCCGATCAGGACCTCCGCCGCCGGCCGTTCCCCGAAGAGCGCGTCCCGCAAGAGTTCTTCGGTCGCCGAAACTTCGTGGGAGAGTTTTTCGTACTCGGCCAGTTCGTGGATGAAGGACAGTATCAGAGGCACGTCTTCCCCGGTGGCATTCCGGATAGAGAATTCCGGCATGCCAGGCTGCTAGGCCCGCGCCTCGGTCTTCACCAACTCCTCCGCGATCTGGACGGCGTTGGTAGCCGCGCCTTTGAGCAGATTGTCCGCCACGCACCAGAAGGAGATGGCATTCCCCTCGGCGCGCACCCGGCCCACGAAAGTCCCGGAATCCCCGACCGCCTCCAGCGGCGTCGGGAAGTCGTCGGCGTCGCCGGAGAAGGTGACGCCGGGCGCATCGCGCAGGGTTTCGAGGGCTTCGGGCAGCGAAGCTTCGCGCTCCGTCTCGACGTAGACGCTCTCGGAGTGGCCGGTGTGGACGGGGATGCGGACGGCGGTGGCGAAGACTTCGAGATCCGGGAGGTCCAGTATCTTGCGGGACTCGAGGCGCATCTTCGTTTCCTCGGTGGTATAGCCGTCCTCCCCAACGTCCCCGATCAAGGGTATCGCATTCCCGACTATGGGCCTGGGATACACGCCCTCCCGCCCGTCCTCCAACGCCTCGACGCCACCCCGCCCGGAACCGGAGAC
>JACCSM010000074.1 GCA_013698525.1 Rubrobacteraceae bacterium | reverse complement strand
GGCCCAGGGCGAGCACACGGTCGAGGAGACCGCCAGGGAGACGGCTATGTCCGTGGCCAGCGCCTCGCAGCACCTCCAGGCGCTCAAGGCGGCGCGGATGGTCGAGGCGCGCCGCGAGGGGCTCTACGCGCACTACCGGCTCGCTGACGAAGACGTGTTCAGGACCTGGCAGGCCGTCCGCGCCCTCGCGGAGTCGCGGCTGTCCGAGGTCGACAGGGTGGTAGAGGCCTACCTGGAGGACCGGGATGCCTTGGAGGCTGTGGACGCTACGGAGTTGATGGAACGCCTGAACGACGGGAGCGTGGTCGTCCTCGACGTCCGCCCGGAGGACGAGTACCGGGCCGGGCACATACCCGGTGCGCTCTCCGTGCCCGTGGACACCCTAGAAGATGCGCTGCAGACCCTCCCAAGAGACCGGGAGATTGTCGCCTACTGCCGGGGTCCCTATTGCGTGTTCTCCGACGAGGCGGTCGCGCTCCTCAGGTCGCGTGGCTACCGGGCACACAGGCTACGACAAGGGCTACCCGACTGGCGGGCGGCCGGGATGCCCGTAGAGGGCTAGAACAGGAGTCTAACGTGACCGAAGGCAACATAGAAGCGATGACCTTGAGGGACATGCTGGAGCGTGGGGAGCGGGTCACGATCGTGGACGTTCGCAAGGGGGAGGACTACGCAGAGTGGTCGATACCTTCCAGCGTGCACGTCGACGCCTACGATGCCCTGAACGCCGGCGACGATGGGGCCATGGAGGGGCTTGAGCTGCCGGAAGGGGCGCCAGTGGTAACCGTGTGCGGGCGTGGCCGTTCAAGTGCGGTGGCCGCAGAGCAGCTGCGGCGTCAGGGATACGCGGCGCTTTCCCTGGGAGGTGGGATGAAGGCCTGGAGCCTCGTCTGGAACACGGCTGAGGTGCCCCTGCCCGGCGCGAGTGCCGAGGTAATGCAGATGCGTCGCACCGGGAAGGGTTGACTCTCCTACGTCGTCGGGTCCGACGGCGAGGCCATAGTCATAGACGCCGCCTTGGAACCGGAGGTGTACCTCTGGCTGGCCGAAGGACGTGGCTGGCGGATAACCCATGTGCTCGATACCCACGTCCACGCCGACCACCTCTCCCGCTCCAGGAGGCTGGCCGAGCTAGTCGATGCGACCCTCCACATGCCCGAGGGGGCTCCGGTCTGCTATTCGTTCTCTGGTCTCGGGGACGGGGACGCGCTCGAGGTCGGCTCGGCGACGCTGGAAGCCGTCCGGACCCCCGGGCACACCCCCGAGAGCACGAGCTACCTGCTGGACGGGCGGGCTCTCTTCACCGGTGACACGCTCTTCCTCTCGGCCGTCGGCCGTCCCGACCTGGACGCCACGCCGGAAGGCTCCCGCGAGAAGGCGCGAGAGCTCTACCGCTCCCTGCAACGTCTCCTCGCCCTCGGCCCCGAGTCGCTCGTCCTGCCGGGGCACACGAGCGAGCCCGTTGCGTTCGACGGGGAACCGATCTCCGCGCCGCTCTCCGAGGTGCGAAACAGGGTAGGTCTGCTGCTGGAGGACGAGGACCGCTTCTTGCAGAAAGTCGTCGGAGGCCTCTCTCCCACGCCAGAGAACTACGAGCGAATCGTCGAGCTCAACCGCTCAGGGGAGCAGTCAGAGGACAACCTAACGGAGCTCGAGGCCGGCGCCAACCGTTGCGCCGCCGGCTAGCCGAGGCTGGCGCGCTTTCGTGGCGTCGGGGAACCGTTCGGGCAGCCGAACCTCGCAGGGCGTCCGACTCGGGCTGAGGGAGAACCTGGGGCAGTTCTCGCTGCTTGCGCTGGTGAACGCCTTCGTGGGCGGGATGGTAGGGCTGGAGCGTACCGTAGTCCCGTTGATAGGTTCGGAGCAGTTCGGGCTGGTCTTGAGGACGGCCATCTTCTCGTTCATCGTCACCTTCGGGCTCGTCAAGGCTTTCTCCAACCTCTTCGCCGGAGGCCTCGCTGACCGCTTCGGCAGGAAGAAGGTGCTTGTGGCGGGCTGGGTAGTGGGGGTGCCGGTGCCGTTCATGATCATGTACGCCCCTTCGTGGGAGTGGATCGTCGCCGCCAACGCCCTGCTGGGCATTAACCAGGGCCTCGCGTGGTCCATGACTGTCATCATGAAGATAGACCTCGTGGGACCGCGCGGGCGGGGCCTAGCGGTGGGCCTCAACGAATTCGCCGGCTACCTCGCCGTGGGCCTCACCGCTCTCGCAACCGGCTACCTTGCGGCGGCCTACGGCCTGAGACCCGAGCCCTTCTACCTCGGGGCCGGCTATGCCGTGCTAGGGCTCCTGGTCTCGGTCTTCCTCGTCCGCGACACGCGGGAGCACGTAAAGCTGGAGATGGAGGAGCACCCGCCGGAGCAGAACCCATTGAGTTTCCGGGAGGTGTTCGCGAAGACCACCTACGGGGAACGCAACCTCTTCGCCTGCTCGCAGGCGGGACTCGTCAACAACCTCAATGACGGCATGAGCTGGGGGGTGTTCCCCCTGTTTTTCGCGAGCTACGGCCTCGGCGTTGGACGCATAGGCATCCTCAAAGCCGTCTACCCAGCAGTCTGGGGGATTCTGCAGGTCGCGACCGGACCCTTGAGCGACCGATGGGGGCGCAAGGGTCTAATCGTGGCGGGTATGTGGGTCCAGGCGGCTGGGATCTTCATCACCTTGGCTACCAGGAGCTTCGACTGGTGGCTGCTCGGGAGCGTCCTACTGGGCCTTGGCACGGCGATGGTCTACCCGTCCCTCATCGCAGCCGTGTCGGACGCTTCCCATCCCTCGTGGCGGGCACGCTCGTTGAGCGTCTACCGCTTCTGGCGGGACTTGGGCTACGCTGTGGGCGCCCTCTCGGCTGGGGTCATCGCCGACACTTTGGGGATCTCGTGGGCCATAGGCTCCGTGGGTGCATTGACGTTTATCTCTGGAGCAGTCGTGGCACTCGCCATGCGGGAGCCGAAGAAGGAGTAGCGAGAGGGTGCGCGGACCGTGAAGGATCTGAAATCGAAGGACGTGCAGGCGTTCTTCGAGCGGGTGGCGGGCGACTGGGACACGATGCGCCTCGCCTACTATGACGAGCGTGTAATCGAGAGGATGGCTGCTGTCTCGGGCGCGGTCGGCGATATGGCCGTGGCCGACATCGGCACCGGCACGGGTTTCGTCGCCGCCGGGATCGCCCCCAAGGTGGGGCGGGTGCTAGCCGTGGACAACTCGCCAGCCATGCTGGAGGTGGCGAGGAAGAATCTCGCCGAGTTGGGCATCGCTAATGTCGAGCTGCTTGAGGGCGACATTGTGGCGCTGCCCCTGAAGAGCGCCTCCGTGGACGCCGCGTTTGCCAACATGGTCCTCCATCACGCAGAGGACCCTGGGGTGATGTTGCAGGAGATGGTCCGCGTTGTGAAGCCCGGCGGCACGGTCGCCATAGTGGACGAGGTCGATCACCCCTACGGTTGGATGCGCGAAGAGCACGCTGATGTGTGGCTGGGCTTCGAAGCGGAGCAGGTCGAAGGGTTCTTCCGCGAGGCAGGCCTGACCAGTTACGGTTATGAGTCCTTGGGGATGCAGTGATGCATAGAGTCCACGACCTCGGGCGAGGTCGCCGACATAAAGATCTTCGCCGCCTGGGGAACCAGGGGAAGAGACAAGGCATAAGCCGATAGGACGCGTCAGAGCGAGGCGTTCGTGGAGAGCAAGTACCACACAGGAGGAGGACGACCGATGACCGGGGAATCAGCGCAACAACCTGACTCTATTGGAGCTTCCGTTCGGCTTGGCGAATCTCGTGGCGTCTCCCGATCGCATGGGTGAGGCCGCTATGTGGCAGCGGCGCGTCGAGGGGTTCGTCCTCGACCGAATCGGTGACCCTCCCGCCCGGGTGTTGGAGGTGGGATGCGGACGAGCTTCTGCTACGTGGGCGCAGTCGCTTCGGAACGGGGCGCTATCGCGCGCTCAGCGGGTGCCGGACGTCCTTCGTATTCCTGACGAGGCGGACAGGTAGGAGCTTCCGCGTATCATGGGCTAACGCGCAGCAGAAGGCGAGCGTCCTCGAAAGTACCATCGGAATGGCTTCCTCTGCCGAAGCGGGCTTGGCAAGGGCTTTGGCTGACGGGTTGCAGTACGTTTGCAGTAAGTCGATTCGAGCATTCGGGTAACGGTCGGAGATGTCGACGCCCACCTCTTCCATCGCCTCCAGGGCGCAGGAGTGAACCGTATCTGTGGACGAGGTGCCAGCGCTGTAGGGGCCCCGAAGCAGTCCCCGGCGAGGCTCCGGCGGAAGCTTTCTGCCATCTGAGTCCAACCACCTTGACATTCTTGTTTTCTCTGTATAGGGTAGGGGGGTATGGTACAAAGAAATGAAAGAA
>JACCSM010000059.1 GCA_013698525.1 Rubrobacteraceae bacterium | reverse complement strand
GCCTATCCTAGTAGGGACCAGACGCCTGCGGTTCGGCGGCGGTAGCTGCTCCCATGTCGGTGGGGACTCCTTGCCTAGAGGCGGGGGGGAATTGTTCCGTCAGACATGTCGCACGCTCCTGTCGCTCTGCGTTTGGGGAAGTTCTGAGCCTCTGTGCCAGCTCGACCATTCCCAGTAGCCCGGCGAGCCCAATGATAGGTTGGGCCGGAGGTTTTGTCTGTACGGGGGTATTGTAGTTGGGTGGTGGAGCGCACACTGGCCTGGCTTGCCAAGTACCGCACACTCACGATTCGCTACGAGCGCAGGGACGACATCCACGAGGCGTTTCTCCGTTTTGGGATGTTCGCTGATCTGCCTCGACTACCTCTCATGAGGGTTTTGATAGGCCCACTAAATATCCATAAATACTCAATTCTAACTATGTCTTGAGGTCCTCCAGATCCCACATTCCGCAGTTTCAGAAAGGGACATCGTAGAGTTCTTGGTAAGCGGGACCGAGCAGGCGGAGTACTTGCTCATGTACCGGCCTGAGGTGAAGCACGTGTCGGCCGACGACCCCCGTCAGTGAGCGCACGTAAAGCACGTCGATGCCCTCGAAGAACTGGAATACCCACCTCATCGTGGGTTTGGCGCTCGGCTTCCCCGTTTGGTCGGGGATGCTCTGCCCTCTCGCGGCCAGGCGCTTCCTCAGTCGGTGCTCGGCTAGCCTATACACCAACAGGCACACCACCATCACGAAACTCAGAGCCACGATGCGCTCGGGTTTCTTGACGAACACCGAGGAGGCCAAAAAGAGCGGATCTTTGAGGAAGCGGAATCCTCTCTCCACGCCACTTTGCCCTTTGTAGATCCGTATCAGCTCCTCCTCGGAAAGTCGAGCGGGATCGAGCACGCTGGTACCTACGATGTAGCGCGCCCGCCGCTCGCATTCGTGCTCGGCGCGTTCCAGGTCGATCCCGAGGGTGGCTTTTATTCGCCATTCGATGCTCGCGGGCCTGGCGTTCTTGCCGGGACGACCACCCTTCGCGTAGCGCGGGCGAGAGGAGAGGGTGCTTTCTTGCACTTTGAGCCACTCGGGCATCCGCTTGGTAGCTTCTCTTAGGGCTTCGCGGGCATCCGCCTCGCAAGCGAACGCACGGTTGCCCAAGCGCCCAAGCGTCTTCTCCCACTCCTCTTGCTGGTGCGCCACTTGGCGCCAAAAGGTCTTTTCGGTTCGCTCGCGGCCTTCCTCACTACTTACTACCACCCAGCGCTCGGTTCCTTGGGGCAACTCCACAAGGTGCGTGTACCAGCGTAGCCGGCCGTCTTCGCTGTGATGCCAGTCCGGCGACTCCTCTGGGTCGATAGCCAAGCGCGCCGCCGTGCTCGTCGCGGGTACGCGGCTCACCCACGCCACCCCCGCCCGGGCGAGCCGACTCATGTTCTCCTCGCCGTAGATCCCGGCGTCCGCTACGTAGATGGAAGCCGCCGCAGCGAAGCTCGGTGCCTCTCTGGCTTCTTCTTCTCCCTCACCCCGCAATTGCTCTTTTAGCGCTTCCACGGCCGCGACCAGCGTGCGGGCGTCCGAGCTGTTGCCGTCCAGGGGATGCATGAACAGCGGCACGTCGCCCTCGTGGGTGGTGGCCAGGGCCAGCATCCACTGCTTGAGATCAGCGCGGTGCTCGCGCGAGTAGCCGTACGTCACGGCCAACATCGTCTCCTCGTCACCGCCGGCGCCGCCATCGGTGGCGGGGGCGGCTTCGTACTTCCCGTTCACGGAGAAAGAAGTCGTGTCCACATGCACTCGGGACGGCTCGATGCCGAACGCTCGCCGGGCGCGCAAGGCGATGTCCGCGAACAGGCGCGTAACGTCGTGAGCGTAAAGCCAGTCCAGTGTGCGCCCCAGGCAATCGTCGTTTAGGTCGGCCGCCTCGATGCCCGGAACACCCACCAGACGTTCGACGGGCTTGTTCTCGAAGAATTGGGGGACCAGGTACAGCCTTCGGTTACTGAAGCCTAAGCCGTTCAGCACCATGGCCACGGTAGCCGTACCGACGCTAACTTTCTGGCGCGAGTCCGCGGCTTGGGCGTCAAGGAACTCGGCCAGCCCGATCTCCCGGCACACGGCCGCCACGATCCCCAGGTGATCCAAGCGCTCCGTAACATAGGCAGTAGTAGGTGCCGTCTCCATAGGGTGTCCTCCTTCTCGTAGACACCCACTCTACGAAAAACCACAGAGATACGTCCACCAAACTGCGGAATGTGGGCCAGATAACACCCAGCTAACAGTCTCTGTCTAGACTGCCCGTATGACGTACCCCACAGTACATACCTTCCATGGGGCCAAGGAGCAGCCGGTGAGAACGATGTACGGGATAGGTGGAGCTTACTTCATGTTTGGAGGCATCCACTGACCCAGCGTAGCTTGCTGCCAGAGCTTGAGATCTGAAAGGGAGTGAAGATGATCGAGCGCGTGCAAGTCGAGTCGGTGTCTGTACCGGTCAGTGATCAGGATCAAGCCAAGGAGTTTTACGTAGACACCCTGGGCTTCGAACTGCTGGTTGACAATACGTGGAGAGAGGGTATGCGTTGGTCAGAAGTGGCCCCCCAGAACTCCGCAACCTCGCTGATGCTGGTGACCTGGTCAGCCTGCATGCTCCCCAGTATGTACCGGGTCATCGTCCTAGCCGCTGACGACATCCAAGCGATCCACGAAGAGCTCGTGGCCAAGGATATCTACTTTGAGTTACCGTCTACAGAGACGCCCCGCGGGACGCAAGCGATGTTCCGCGACCCTGATGGCAATCCCCTCTTGCTCTGGGAGCATCAGTCGTGCACGTCGAGGATGCGCCATCTGAGGAACCAGCCTTTAGGTACCAGGCCCTGGGTTAGCGGACGGGAAAGGAGGGTGTGAGTTCCTCATGAAGTCCGAAGAAACGCAGATCGGCAAGCGGGTGTGGGTCAGAGAGGCCCATCTCAAGACGAACTTGCGGGGCCAGGAGGGGACCATCGCCAAGAGATGGGGAAACCTCAGCTACACCGCTCTCGATGTCTTATTCGACGACGGCAATTGGCAGCTGTTCTGGTACCACGAGTTGGAGGAGGTCGATGAGGTAGGTAGAGGTGCACGCCGTCAAAACGGGACCACTGCGGCGATCTTCCTCAGTGTCCGTTCTGCTTACATAGGAGTTTGTTCTCACGCTGATGCTTCTGCTCTCATACATGCTAGAGCACCGAATTCCTACCTTGCCTACCCTATCATACAGTTTCGAAAGAGAAATTCTCCGAAGTACTTGCCGCAATAACGGCGCTTCTCGGGCGAGGCTTCGCGATCTGCGTTATCATTATGTTCTTGGATGGTCAGAGAAAGGTGGTGAACAATTAAGTGAATAGGTTAGAGCAGACACTCAACAAGCCAGTGGTCGTGCTCGTCGTTGGGATGGTCGCCGTGGCGCTGAACGTTTTGTTGTATTTCGGCATCTTTGTGCCCAGGATGATGACGCCGCTTATCGCGAACATACACTCTCTTGGCACCTCCCTTCCTGAGGCTATTCTTCCTGAGTCAAGCAATAAGTCAGATTCCGAGGTTAGTGGTAAGTCAGATTCCGAGGCTGGCAGTAAGTCAGATTCCGAGGCTGGCAGTAAGCCAGATTCCGAGGCTGGCAGTAAGTCAGATTCCGAGGCTAGCGGTAAGTCAGTGCTCGAGGCAAGTAGTGGGTCAGATTCCGAGGCTAGTGGTAAGTCAGTGCTTGAAGCAAGTAGTGGGTCAGATTCCGAGGCTAGTGGTGAGTCAGTTCCTGAGACATCACCCGAGTCGGAGACCGGCTCACCTGCAGCCTCACGTTCCGGCTCACCTCCTGTGTCCCCGCCTCAGCAGCAGTCGTCCCCCGCGCCTCAGTCGTCTCCGCTTCCTCAGTCGTCAGCTCCTCCAGCGTCAGCTCCTCCAGCGTCAGCTCCT
>JACCSM010000044.1 GCA_013698525.1 Rubrobacteraceae bacterium | reverse complement strand
GGGATTGTACCGGCGGGAGAGGAGGCGGAGGGAATCCTCATCGGGAGTGACCCCGAAGAGGAGACGCAGGTGGTGGACGCCTTGCGGGCCGTCTCCGGCAGGTACGCCGCCGAGGACTTTCGGCTCGACCTGCTCAAGGAGCACATCCGGCGGGACATGCGGCTGCTAGAGAAGATCCTGAGCCTCGTGGAGCCGATACGGCCCGAGAACGACGCCAAGCTCCAGACGCTCAAGGAGAGGCTCTCGCAGGAGCCCTTGCGGAGCGGCAAGTGTCTCATTTTCACGCAATACGCGGACACAGCACGCTACCTCTACGAGAACCTCAACCCCGGTGGGAAGAGGGACGACGTGGATGTGATCTTCAGCGGCGACAAGAGCAAGGTCCGCGCGGTGGGCCGCTTCGCCCCAAGGGCCAATCCAGAGTACAGATTCCAACCCGGCGACTCCGAGCTCTCGATGCTCATAGCGACGGACGTGCTCGCCGAGGGCTTGAACATGCAGGACTGCGACAAGATCGTCAACTACGATCTGCACTGGAATCCGGTGCGGCTCATCCAGCGCTTCGGGCGCATCGACCGTATAGGGAGCGAGCACGATGAGATCTTCGGCTTCAACTTCCTACCCGAGACGGGCATCGAGGAGAACCTCGGCCTCGGGGAGATACTCCGCGAGCGCATAAAGGAAATTCAGGCCACCATCGGCGAGGACGCCGCCATCCTGGAGCCCGGCGAGAAGCTAAACGAAGAGGCCATGTACGCCATCTACGAGAGAGACGAGACAAAATTCGAGGGCTACGAGGAGGACGAAGGGGACTTCACCGATCTCGGCGAGGCCGTGGAGCTCTTCCGTCAGCTCCGCGACGAGGACCCGGAGGAATTCGAACGTATCGTATCCTTACGCGACGGCATCCGCACCGGGAAGCGCTCGAAGGAGAAAGGTCTGTACGTCTTCTGCCGGGCCGGCGGCTACCGCCAGCTCTACCTGCTAGACCACGACGGCGAGGTGGTATCCAGAGACTTCCGCCACACCCTGAAGGCTATCTCCTGCGAGCGTGCGGAGCCAGCCGTCCCTCTGCCCGTCGATTACAATGCGGCCGTCATGCGCGTGAAGGAGCGATTCGAGCGCGAGGTTCGGGAGCGCCTCGCCGAGCGCGAGAATCGACGATCCAGGAACCGAGGACAGCGCTACGTCCGCCGCGAGCTACAGGTGCTGTTCGCCAAGACGGAAGACGCAGCGGTAAGGGAGAGGATTAATGCGCTTGAGCGACCCTTCGGCGGCCCGCTCGTCAGCGCCGTGGAACGCCGTCTGAACCAGCTGCAGAGACAGGGCGTCAAGGACGATGAGCTGCTACAGGAGCTGGAAGGTCTATACTCCCGCTACAGGATGTATGAGATTTCGTCGCGTCGAGAAGCTACTCGCAGTGAAGACGACACGCCCCGTGTTATCTGCAGCGAAGCACTGACGTGAAGCGCACGGCGCTAGTCGTTATGTCCACTCCGTCCGGAGTTCCGCCGGGTTGGCCAGCGTCTGAAACACGACGCAGTACTCTTCTGTCTTGTCGCGCAGGTTTTCCAACTGTTCATCGGTCGCCTCAGGCGCCACGATGTCGAAGCTCGTGCGGATGCTCTCGAAACCGACGGGGGCATCCTCGGAGATGCCGAGGGTACCTGCGAGATCCATCTCCCCCGTCACGGTGACCTCGATGCGCTCGGTCTCTATCCCCATGGCTTCGGCGACCATCTGGCAGGTTACCTGGGCACAGGCCGCCAGGGCCCCGAGCAGCAGGTCTCCTGAGCAGGCGGCCTCTCCTGTGCCGCCTACGCCAGCGTGGGCTTCGGCCTCGTAGACAGCGCGTCCTACATCCACGGAGCAGGAGATCGGGGTCTCCTGCTGACTCGCTTTGGCCTCGAGCGTTATCCGGGAAGACCCCGGCTCATCGCGGTATTTTTTCTTTAGCGGCCTCTGCACCGACCGGAGATCCAAGATCTTCCTCCCGAGATAGCTTCCTGTCCAAAGCCTATTGTAGCCTTATCGCGCCCAAAATTATGTACATGCGTAGAACATGTGTTACTCTTTTTCACATGTCGAAGATGATCCAGATAAGGAACGTCCCCGACGACCTGCACCGTACGCTGAAGGTTCGGGCGGCGAAGGCCGGCATGACGCTCTCGGACTATCTGCTCTCCGAGATAGAGCGCGTGGCTGAGAAGCCGACCCTCGCCGAGATGATGGAGCGGCTGCGCAGCCGGGAACTGGTCGAGCTGGACGAGCCGCCGGACGTGACGATTCGCCGGTTCAGGGATGCGGACAACCCTCGCGACGTCGACTAGCACACCTTGATAGTCCTCGACGCCTCGGCGGTGGTAGCCGTGCTCTTGGGGATGGGCCGGGGAGCCGAGCGCATTCGGGAGAAGATAGGGACTCCCGACGAGAGTCTCCACGTCCCCCACGTCATGGATCTGGAGGTGCTACACGTGCTGCGCAGGCAAACTTTGCTCGGCACTCTCTCTCGGGAAAGAAGCTCCGAAGCTCTAGAAGATCTCAAGAAAATAGCGTTCGTCCGTTACCCGCACGCCGCGTTTGTGGACAGAATCTGGGGTCTGAAGAACAACCTGACGGCGTACGACGCGGCCTACGTCGCCCTCGCCGAAGCGCTTGACGCCCCGCTGGTTACGATGGACGCGCGACTGGCGCAAGCCCCCGGCATCCGCGCTGCAGTAGAAGTCTACGGGTAGGCGAAGGGGCTCCCCTTTGTGGGAGCCCGGACCGTGTCTTTCTCTAGCCCTCCAGCAGCAGAGACTCGGGGTCTTCGACCAGTTCTTTGATACGGACCAGGAAGCTCACGGCCTCGGCGCCGTCTATGACGCGGTGGTCGTAGGAGAGCGCGAGGTACATCATAGGACGGACCGCGACCTCGCCGTCTATGACGACGGGGCGCTCCTGGATCTTGTGCATCCCGAGTATCGCGACCTGCGGCATGGTGAGGATGGGTGTTGAGACGAGCGAGCCGAAGATGCCTCCGTTGGTGATGGTGAACGTACCGCCGCGCAGGTCTTCGAGGGTCAGCTTGCCCTCGCGGGCCTTTGTGGCGAGGTTGGCTATGCCCCGTTCGATCTCCGCGAAACTCTTATGGTCAGCGTCGCGGATGACGGGGACGACGAGTCCCTCATCGGTGGAGACGGCCACGCCTATGTCGTAGTACTTTTTGAGGAGGAGTTCGCTGTCCTGCAGCTCGGCGTTGACCTTGGGGAAGGCCTTGAGTGCCCCGATCGCCGCCTTGGCGAAGAAGCTCATGAAGCCGAGCCGAGCGCCCGTCCGCTCCTGGAAGGACTCCTTGCGGCGCTTCCTGAGCTCCATGACCGATCTCATGTCGACCTCGTTGAAGGTCGTTAGCATCGCCGCCGTCTGCTGCGACTCGACGAGCCTCTGGGCGATGGTCTGGCGCCTGCGGGAGACGCGCACCCGCTCCTCCAGGGCCGCCCTACCGTCCTCCGATGCAGCCGGCGCTGGCTGAGCTTCGCCGTCCCGCTCGGGTTCTTCCGCCCTTTCTGGTGCCGCAGGCCTGGACTGATCGCGGATCAAACGTTCCACGTCGTCGCGGGTGATGCGCCCGCCAGAACCGGAGCCTGAGACCTCGGCGAGGTCGACCTCATACTCCTGGGCCAGCTTCCTGACCGACGGAGATGCGCGGCCGGCGCCATCTTCGAGATCGCGGTGACCGTTGGACGTTTCGTCTCCTGAATTCTCACTCTCGGACTCCGGCTGCTCGGTCTCGGCCTGCGGCTGCTCTTCCTGTTCTTCCTCGGCCGCGGGTTGCTCTTCTTGTTCTTCGGCTTCGGGTTGCCCGGCGCCTTCGCCTATGGTGCCTATGACCTCGCCTACGTTCACGGTCTCGCCCTCGTCTTTGGAGATGGATTCAAGGACGCCGTCCTGTTCGGCCTCGACCTCGAAGTTGATCTTATCCGTCTCGAGTTCGACGAGCGCCTCGCCCGACTTTACAGCTTCACCCTCTTGCTTGAGCCAGCGCCCGACCGTCGCGTCGGCGACCGACTCCCCAAGCTCGGGAACGTGTATCTCAGCAGCCACGGCTCACTCTTCCTCTCTAACTCTCATTCGCTCGGGGCGGAGGCGCGAACCTGCGTCTCCTCCACGACCCGTTCTTCATCGAAGTCCTGCCCGAGGCTCTCGAAGGCCGACCTCACGATGGCGACGTGTTCCTGCTTGTGGAACTTGGCAGAGCCCTGGGCGGGGCTTGGCCGCGGGGGCTTGCCGACGTAGAGGACTGGCAACCCGCCGCCTACGAGCTCGCGCAGCCGCGGCTCGACGAACGTCCAGGCGCCCATATTCTGCGGCTCCTCCTGAACCCACAGGATCTCCCGCAGGTTCGGATAACCGTCTAGTACCTCCTTTATCCTGTCCTCCGGGAACGGATACAGGAGCTCTACCCTGGCTATGGCCGTGTCCACGGCCTCATCCCGATACTCGCTGCCTGCCAGCTCCGTGAAGATCTTGCCCGAGCACAGGATGAGACGCTCGACGGATTCGGTCCTCTCGCGCGCCTCTTCGTCGTCGAGCACGGGCTGGAAGGTGCCTTCCCAGAGGTCCTCCAAACTAGAGGCGGCCATCGGGTGCCTGAGGAGGCTCTTCGGCGTCATGATGACGAGGGGACGCTTGTTGTCCTTGAGCGCGGCCTGGGCGCGAAGCAGGTGGAAGTACTGGGCCGCCGTGGTGAGGTTGGCTATGCGCACGTTCTCGTGGCCGGCGAGCTGGAGGTAACGCTCGAGACGCGCGCTGGAGTGCTCGGGACCCTGGCCCTCGTAGCCGTGCGGCAACAGGAGTACCAGCCCAGAGGTCTGGCCCCACTTCGCCTGGCCGCTCACTATGAACTGGTCGATCATCGGCTGCCCGACGTTGGCGAAGTCCCCGTACTGCGCCTCCCAGAGGACGAGCGCGTCCCCCGAGTTGACCGAGTAGCCGTACTCGAAGCCTAGTACGGCTATCTCGGAGAGCGGGCTGTTGTAGATCGAGAACGAAGCGCCGGCCTGGGGGAGGCTCTGGAGAGGGACGTAGCGCTCGTCGGTCTCGGCGTCGTAGAGCACGGCGTGACGCTGGGAGAAGGTCCCGCGCTCAGTATCCTGCCCCGTGAGGCGGACCGGGGTGCCGTCCTCGAGCAGCGAGGCGAAGGCCAGCGCCTCAGCGTGCGCCCAGTCTATGGTGTCGAGATCCCCGCGGTTCTTCTGGAAGAGACGCCCGAGCTTGGAGTTCGGCGTGAAGCCATCGGAAACCTCGAGTAGCGCCTCGTTCAGCCCGGAGAGCCTCTCGGCCGCGACGGCGGTCTCGGGGATCCCGACGAGCGGCGTGTACATCTCGTCTGTGGCGAAGTCTTCTTCTTCGAGTTCTTCGGTGGGCTTCTTCTGGACCTCGGCCATGTCGGCCATGATCTCATCGAACATGGTCTGTGCTTCGTCCTCGTCCAGGACGCCGCGGCGCTCGAGCTCTTCGGCCCAGACCTCGCGCACCGTGGGGTGGTTTCGGATGGTCTCGTACATCAGCGGCTGCGTGTAGGCCGGCTCGTCGCCCTCGTTGTG
>JACCSM010000035.1 GCA_013698525.1 Rubrobacteraceae bacterium | reverse complement strand
ACTACTGGTGGGCGCACATGAAGGAGACCTTCGAGCGTTTCGGCATCTCCTTCGATAACTTCTCGCGCACCTCGACCCCGCTTCATGCGAAGAACACCCAGCTGTTCTACCGTAAGCTCAAGGAGGGCGGCTACATCTCGGAGGCGGAGTCCAAGCAGATGTACAGTCCTACGGAGGGGCGCTTTCTGCCCGACCGATACGTCGAGGGGACCTGCCCCGTGTGCGGCTACAAGGAGGCGAGGGGCGACCAGTGCGACAACTGCGGCTCGTGGTACGAGGCGCACGAGCTCATCGAGCCGCACTCCAAGGTCACGGGCGGGCCTGTGGAGGTCAGGGGGACGACACACCTCTACCTCGACCTCCCCGAGTTCTCGGAGAGGCTGAGGAAGTACGTCGCTGGACAGGAGCACTGGCGCACCTCGGTCAAGAACTTCATACTCGGTATCATAGACGGCGGCCTGGAGAAACGGCCAATAACGCGGGACATCCAGTGGGGCGTTCCCGTCCCAGAGCCTGGCTTCGAAGACAAGCGCTTCTACGTGTGGTTCGACGCCTGCATCGGCTACGTCTCCTCGACGATGGAGTGGGCAGCGAACGTCGGTGAGCCCGACAGGTGGAGGGAGTACTGGCAGGAGCCCGAGAGCCGGCTCATCCACTTTATCGGGAAGGACAACACGGTCTTCCACACCCTGATCTGGCCGGCCCAGCTCATGGGCACGGCAGAAGACGGCGAAGAGCCTTTCGTCCTCCCCTATGACGTGCCGGCCAACGAGTTCATGAACCTGGAGGTCGTAGTCGACGGGGAGCGGCGGGCGCTGCAGATGTCGACGAGCCGCAACCTCGCGGTCTGGCTGCACGAGGCACTCGACCGCTACCCCGCCGACCCTCTGCGTTTCTACCTGGCCTCGAACCTGCCCGAGACGGGCGATGTGGTGTTCTCCTGGCGGGAGTTCCAGAGCCGGGTGAACTCGGATTTGATCGGGAACCTCGGCAACTACATAAACCGAGTCCTCTCTTTCGCCGAGAAGTACTTCGACGGCGAGGTGCCACGCCAAGAGGGGCTATCTGAAGACGCCGTCGCTGTCCTCGAGGATTTCAAAGAGTTGGAGGCGCGCTATGAGACAAAAATGCTCGCCCCGAGACCCCGCGAAGCACTCGCAGAGCTCCTGGCGATGGGCAGGCGCGCCAACCGGTTCTTCGACGCGTCGGCCCCCTGGAAGACCCGCAAGGAGGACCAGGAGCAGACCCTCCTCACGCTGTATACCTGCTCCGTCCTGCTCGGCTCCCTCGCCTACCACGCCGCACCCTACGTCCCTGAGGCCGTCGGGCGGCTAGAGGAATTTTTCGACGGCCCCATAGCCCGCGTCTCGGATCTCGACGAGCTGCCGAAAGGCTACCGCGTCACTGGGGCGAAACCGCTGTTCCGTAGGATCGAGGACGATGAGGTCGCGGTGGCCGAGGGACAACTCTCACGGGCCGTCCGCGGCGAGGCGGGTTAGGCAGCGTTCTGGCCTACGCCTTGCGGTTCTTTGTCGATACGGTATACGTCCCGTCGGGGAGTTCCCCCAGATCGTAGTCGCCGAACAGGATGGGATCCACGGTCCGCAGGCACAGGAATAGGCGAAGGGCCAGGTTGCGGATCTCACTCTCCGCGTGCGCGTCGGCCCGCATCTCGATGATGTGCCTAAGAGCGCGTACGTTCCCCGTGAAGACCATCGGGGCTTCGGTCTCGTTCGGCAACAGGGAGCGTGCGGTCTGCTGCACCTTCTTTCTCGCGTCGGTCCTGTAGTCTGCAGTGAGCATACTCGCACCACCCTCCTGGCGCTCGAGCAAGAGTTCGGCCATCGCCTCGTACTCGGATGCGGCCCTGTCGGCCCGCTCCTCGAAGGTTCTGTGCAACTCTTGGTCTTCTTGGTATTCGGGACGCTCTACGAAACGCAGAACACTTCCAGACACGTAGCGTTGTGAAATCTGGGAGATTGCGACGCCAGCCCTGTGTCGCACCAGCTCGTGTGTAACGCTGCGGCTGATGCCGTAGAGCAGGAAGTTGAAGCTGGAGTGCTCCAGAACGCTGCCGTGTCCCGCAGAGGTCAAACGCTCGATGTAAGCGGCGGCGTTCTCGTTGGTCGTTCTGCGGGGACCGAATGACATGTAACAGTTGCCGGAGAAGTGAGGCTTGCCATTTCTGCGAACAAAGACGATGCCGTTCTCTGTGGTAACGCAGTAAACGCTACCTCTGTAGCTCTTACCTTCGATCCTGTGTCCTGTGTTGACGTAGGTTTGTTTCCTGGTCTTCCGGCAAACCGAGTAGGTCTGGAGCCTGCCTTCGAGGCTCTTGTTTGTCCTCACGCGGGAGCCGTAACCTATCTTGCACAGAATCTCTTGTGCCTGACCGGCAAGGGTCGTAGATGTGGTGCTCAAGTATTCGGTTCCCGACCCCGTTTGGACGTGACCGTCCGTCTTCACCAGGACGTCCCAGAGCTCCTTCAGCCAGTCCGAAGGGAGGTTCAACACCCATGCGGGCAGCCTCTTGTTCTGCGAACCCTTGCCGCATTCCTCCTGGAAGAACCGGCTTATCCTCTTGCCCCCATGCACCATCGTTCGGGGACAACCGTTTCTTCTGTCTACGTAAGTGTGAGCCGTGAGGCCGAGGACCTCGGCGATACGCTTTACTTCATCTGCGTGGTCACCGTATATGACCACGCCCTCGCCCTCCCCTTTGTGCAGGCTACCCTCCGTGGCGTAGTAAACGCAGAGCAGAGCAAGCGCCCTTATCTCCTCTTGCCTGTCGAAGGTAATCGGCGGGACAGAAGAAGCCCTAGTACCGTAATCCCTTCCGGTGTGGTTCGACAACCTTTGAGAGAAATCGAAGCCTGATATCTCTACCAAGGATGGGATCGTACCTTGCCAGCCGTCTGAGGCGGTCCTTACCAGGAACTTTTTGTTCGCTATCTTCCAGGTACTGTGGAACCTGTACTCTGCAGCTCCATGCGTTTTCGCCCATTGGCGATGGTCCGGGGTTGTGAGGAAGGATAGAGAGGGGCTCTCGAAGCCGAACATGAAGCCGTCGTAATCGAAGCGCTGGTAGGCTAAGGGTCTCTGATACTCCGCCCTGCCGGTCCGGGGATTCATTGTTAAAACCAGCTCTTCTCTGTTCAGCTCTGCGAACGGCTTCCAGCCCTCGTCCGTCAGTATCTCCGTCTCCTCATCGAAGCACGTCTGCCCCGCCGTCTTACAGAGTTGGGACGAATCTGGCAGCCTAGTGGGGTCGTCGAGGTACTCGGTGAAGCGGAGGTCCGGGTCGAAGCCTTCGAGGAACCCTCCGAGCCCCGCGACGTTGGTCTGGGGCTTCGCGAGGACGACGACGCCCGGTGTCTTCAGATAAGGGGTACCGGACTTTGTATGGTACACCTGGGAGTGGATCGCAGGGAAGCCGTCCTTGACGGTCCCGCCCAACTCTTCGAACAGTTGCCGCGCCGGCTCGGTGTTACGCTCCGTAGTCTCCATGGGCTCCCTTCGCCTTCGTACTTCTGGAGAGCACCTTAGCAGCCCATTTGGATCTGTTCTACACGGCCTCAGAGAGGGCGCGGCGCAGGGTGTTGGCGTAGCGGCCGGTGCGGATAGTCCTTAGGGCTTTGATCTCGACCTGACGCGCCCTCTCCTGCGAGATGCCGAGCTCCTCGGAGACCTCGCGCAGGGTGAGGGTGTTACTGCCATCGAGACCGTGGCGCATCTCGATGATCCTTGCCTCCCGCTCGGGCAGGGACCTCACGGCCTCGACGAGCGCCAGTTCCCACTGGCCGACCTCGACGCGGGCGTATTCGTCGCCGGAGATCTCGTCAGGGAGCAACTCGCCCAGCTCGGAGCCTTCGTCGGAGTTAATCCTGGCATTGATGCTGGAGATGGGCTGACTGACCTCGCGCAGACGCCTGGCCTCCTCCGGTTTTACGCCGAGCCTCTCGACAAGCTCCTCCTCGGTCGCGTCGCGGCCGAGTTCGAGGCTCAGGGCGTTCTCGGCGCGCCGCAGGCGGTAGAGAGCATCGACGACGTGCGCGGGCAGACGGACGGTGCGGGCATGGTCAGCAACGGCGCGGGTAACCGCCTGCCTGATCCACCAGGTTGCGTAGGTCGAGAAGCGGTTGCCCATCTCGGGGTCGAACTTCTCGACGGCCCGGATCAGGCCGGCGTTCCCCTCTTGGATCAGGTCCTCGAAGGGCACGCCACGCCCTCGGTACTTCTTGGCGATGGAGATCACGAGCCGCAGATTCGACTCGATGAGCTTCTGACGGGCCGTTATGTCCCCACCGCGGGCCTGCCTGGCGAGAGCCTTCTCCTCACCGGCATCTAGCAGCCTGCCGCCGCGCACCCTGCCCAAGTACTGTGTGAGAACGTCCTGTGCTTCCATCATTACGTCGTCTCCCCTCAGTGTTGGCTTGTCAGCACTTCAGCTAGTCAGCACTTCAGCTTTCGCGCACGCCAGCCCTGGCTGAAAGGCGGCGGAGCCGCAGTGCTGATAGCAAAGCCCGGAGGGCGTAGCGTGCTGAAGTGCTGAAATGCTTCTCTTCATGCCGCCGGGTACGATCCTCCGGCCCTTGGGCCCCCGTGGGTCACGAAGCGTTCCAGGATGCGGCCGTCAAGGCTGGATGTGATGCGCCAGGTCCGCCCGCACGAGGAGCAATCCAACTCGAGGCGTCGACGCTCGCCCACCTCGGACATGGCCGACTCTCTCAAGGAGCGCAGGCAGCACGCAGGCAAAGACCACACATAGATCTCCCGCTCGGGCTCGCCAACGGGGATGAGCGCGGTATCGGGCCTGAGGGCGCTCCGCTTTTTGCGTGCGCGTACTTTGCGCGATGCTTCTCCGCTCACCTTCTGCCTCCCTCTCTCCCCCATCGTTTACTACGCTGCTCCTCTACGCTCTTCGCGCTGTGCGAAGCCGTCTTGCTCGGGCTGCAGAGGCAGCGGCTCCCGCCACATCGCGCCGCACGCCGGACACTCGAACGATTCGTCGTCGTGAAGGGCGCTACGCCTGCAGCAGGCGGGGAGATCTTCCTCGTAGACGACCTCCTCGCCGAGAACTGCTATCCAGGCGGATCCGCGCACTATGCAGCCCTCCCCGAGAGACGCCCGATCCACTCGCTCGCCTCCTCGCGAGTGAGCTCACCTACAGGCTTTCCGACCATCTCCTCGAAGCGGCCGATCCCATCCTCGACAACGTC
>JACCSM010000620.1 GCA_013698525.1 Rubrobacteraceae bacterium | reverse complement strand
TGAGCATGACCGGCCAGCTCCACCAGGGTGAGCCCCAGGTGTGGGGGATGACGGCGGTGACCTTGCGGGCGGCATCAACGTGCCAGTCCCAGGCCCACACCCACGCCTCAAGGGGGTTCGCGGTTATGGTAATGAGCGCCCCGACGTAGACGACGGCGACGTAGATGATCGCGGAGATCCAGAGTCCCCCCAGAAAAGGTCGCAAGAGTCCCTTGCGCCAGAGGACGTAGCCAACGGGCACGGCCACAGGGAAGGCAGCCCACTTCACGGCGATAGCCAAGCCTAGCAGCACGGAGGAGAAGAGCACCTGCCTGTTACTCTCGGCGAGCAGCGCCGCAAGAAAGGCTGCGAGCACGAAGAATGCGACGAAGATGTCCATGACCCCGGTCCTGGAGTGGACTATGAATATCGTCTCGGCGGCGAAGAAAGTGGCCACCAGCATGGCGCCGACCCTCTCTTTGAGGCAATGCCAGCCGAGGAGACCGGCGAGCGGCAAGAGGGCCAGGCCGAATAGTGTGGGCATTATCCTCCACCCCAGGGCCTCGTTGCCCAGTACGGAGATGCCAACGGCTATGATGAACTTCCCGAGGGGCGGATGCAGGTCGAACTGGTAGACGCCCTGTAAGTACTTGTTGGCCATGGCCGGGAAGTACTTCTCGTCCCACAGGATGCTGGGTGGGAAGCCCAGATGGTACAGCCTGGCCCACACCCCAAGTGCGAGCGTGCACACGCTGATGAGCAGCATCGAGCGGTAGGCCCACGACCTATCGTGGCTCAGGAAGGACTTCACAAAGTGCACGTTACTAGGTTTCGCGAACCTTTGTAAAGCGGCGGCAGCGTTTCTTGTGACGCGCCGCTAGAGTTGAAGGCGGAGGTTGCGAGGAGCCAGAAAAGTCGCGTTTCGAGGTTCGAGGTAGACCTTCACAGCTTGACGCTCCTGTCGAAGGAGACGACTATGTGACCATGTACGTCATACTCTGGCGGTTCCGGTCCCTGGTGGGTCGGGAGAGCGAGTTCGAGCGTGCCTACGGGCCCTCCGGGGTGTGGGCACTGCTGTTCCGTCGTGACGACGGCTATCTCCGCACAGAACTGCTTCGTCGCTCCGACGACCCGAGAGAGTACCTCACCCTGGACTGCTGGGTCTCTCGTGCTGCGTACGAAACATTTCGAGCCCGCTTGGGCAACGAGTACCGGCGGCTCGACGGCCGGTTGGAAGAGCTCACCGAAGAGGAGACTTCTCTCGGCGCCTTCGAGGTGCTCCCTTAGTCAGCAGCCGAAGGCCGCGCGTAGATCCTGCCAGTAGTCCACCAGTACCAGTCTAACAGTGGGTCCGCAGCGAGCCTCGCGGTCACATGCATCGGAGTGCCTTGAAGGAGCCCCTGTGCATCATGTTAGGCGGATGGGACAATACAGTCATCATCCCGGTTCGGAGAGGAGCAGAGCGCAATGCACATAACCTTCGCGGAGCCAGCAGATTTGGGTTACCTGATAGCCGAGGATCGTCACTTTCCACGCAGCGTCCTTGAGCAAAAAGTGCAGAGGCGCGAGATACTCCTGCTGTGGCACGAAAACCTGCGGGCCGGGGCCCTGCGCTACGGTTTCTTCTGGGACGAGATCCCGTTCATGAACTTGCTGTGGGTCCAGGAGGGATTGAGGGGCAAAGGTTTGGGCACCGGGCTGATCTCGTTCTGGGAGAATGAGATGCGCGAGTCGGGCCACGAGATGGTCATGACTTCGACGCTCTCCAACGAGCGAGCGCAGCACCTCTACCGCAGGCTCGGGTACAAGGATTGCGGCTGCTTGCTCATGCCTGAGGAACCGCTGGAGATCCTGTTCTCCAAGAGGCTTACCTGAGGACGAGTGGCGGAAGGGACGCCGCAGCAGGGTGGCCAGCTCCTCGGTCTTCTCGGCCCCTGGTAGATCGTGCCTCTCGATGCACCGTATTGAGAAGCTCGATGAACGGGCTTTCGATCAACTCGGGGACTTCCGCGTTCGTGCCTGTGCTACCTCACCCTCTACAAGACCTCGCAAAGCGCCGCGACGCACAATTCTCAACCACCGGCTCGGAAGGGCCCTTCGCCATTTGGCGAGCCTCTCTCAAGCTACGAGGTTTCCTACGACGCGGCGAGCGGTCGAAGCGGATCCGGCAAGTTGCCCGAGGTGAAGCGTCCGATCCTGTTCGAGACCTCCTTCGCGCCAGCCAACCGAGGCTCTTCGATTTGGCCGAGACCCTCGGCGACGAAGGCTGGTTGAGAGCCCTCAGGCTTGCGGACTACACGCCCAGGAGGTCCCGTCGTCCGGAGATGCTTCAGCAGGCCCTCTTCGCCTTCACGGACGCCGTCGAGGCACGGGGGTCCGCCCGATGCCCTCAGCGGACGAGTTGGACGATACCCGCCACGCCTATGACGACGATGAACGCGCGGAGCGCTACTGGGGGCAAGCGTCTTCCGACCTTTGCGCCGACCTGGCCCCCGGCGATCGCCCCGCCGGCGAGCAGCGCGACCGCGAGCCACTCCACCTGAGCGATGACGACGAACATGAGCGCGGATGCCACGTTGTCCACGCCCTGGAGCACGTTCTTGAGCGCGTTCACTTGTTGGAGCGGTTCGGCCATGAGGACGGCCATGACCGCCAGCAGGATCACGCCCTGCCCCGCGCCGAAGTAGCCGCCGTAAACGCTGGTTGCGAAGACGGCCACGACCATGCTGTGGCTGCCCTGCGGAGGCGCGTTTTCCCGCCACGACTCCAGGCGACGGGCCAGCAAAGGCTCGGCCACAACGAGAACCAGCGCCAGGGCGATGAGGACGGGCGCCGCCACGCGGAACACACCAGGGGGCAGCACCGCCAGCAGGACCGCCCCGCAGGCGCCGCCCAGCAGCGCGGCCACGGAGAAGCGCACCGCGCGGCTCATCGACCCGGAGAGCTCCTTGCGGTATCCTACCGCGCCGCTCACGGATCCCGGCGCGAGCCCAATGTTGTTGGCAACGTTGGCCGCCACGGGCGGCAGCCCCGCCCACAGCAGGACCGGGAACGTGACGAGGGTGCCGGAGCCGACCACTGTGTTGATGATGCCGGCGCCCGTCCCGGCCAAGACGATCACCGCGCACTCGATCCACGTCATGGGCCCACCTCAGCAAACTTGGTCAATAACAACGCAACGTGTGGCTTCAGCCGAGCCTCGCACCTTACGGTTGCGAGATAACCCTACTCGGCTGTGCCGAAGAAGCGGTACAGGGCGTCGGCGGTTTGCTCTGGAGCCTCTTCCGGGAAGAAGTGGCCGGCGCTCAAGGCGTGTCCAGAGTCCCGAGGAGTTCGACGGCGCACCCGGATCTATCGAGGGCTCGGAGTGTTTGATCAATTTGAGCCTATTGCG
>JACCSM010000472.1 GCA_013698525.1 Rubrobacteraceae bacterium | reverse complement strand
TCGCAGCTCATCCCCGCCATCCAGAAAGCGTGGACCACCTTTACCGGACCCTCCGGCACCCGCCGCCGCCCCTCCTCCGGCGCCTGGACCCGATCCGGCGGGGCCGCAACACCCGTGGACCCGCCCGCCGGTGCGTGAATGGTCATTCCTGGTCTCCTCTCCCGTTGCTCCCCGCCTTGCCCTCCACGAGGTCCGCGATCCCCTCGACGGCGACCACCGCCGGAGCCGCGGGCTGGTAATCCATCAGAGCCCGGCCTTCCCGGTCGGCCTCCTGTATCGCCTCGTCCCAGGGGACGACCGCGGCGAGCTCGACCCCGTGATCCGCGCAGTAGGAGCGGATGATCTCCTCGTCCCTCGTGCTCCGCACCTTGTTCGCAACCGCCCAAATATGTTTGATGCCGAGCTCCTCGGCCAGCGGCGCCATCCTCCCCACAGTCTCCAGAGACCGGAAGTAGGGTTCCGTAACCATCAGCATCGCATCGACATGCCGGATGGTTCCCCGGCTCATATGCTCGATAGACGCCTCCATGTCGGTAATGGTCATCGCTTCTCCGTTGCTCCCCGTCGCCAGCTCACCGAGCAGGCCGCGCACGCGAGCGTGCGCCGCGCACAGTCACCCGGCGCCGGCGTGGTCCACCCCCGTCATCACCATCAAGTCCACCCCGTCGGGGGCGGGCATCGCGTACTCGGCCGTCACCTCCTCGATGGGCCGGGCCATTACCAGCCTTCGGGCGCCATCCTCTTCCTTCGTTTCCATGACGTCCTTCGGCACCCGGACCATCTTCTCCAGATTGTCCCGGCTCATACCGAGCGCCACTCCGAGGTTCGGGTTCGGGTCTCCATCAACGGCCATCACCGGATGTCCCCGCCGCGCCAGCAGCCGCGCCAGCGTCGCCGAGATGGTCGTCTTGCCCGAACCGCCCTTGCCCGCTACAGCTACTTTCATGCTTCTGCTACCACCTTTCTCTCTACACTGCTCCTTCGGGTACCGGCTCACAGCACCCGCACCCGCATTTTTCGCTCTCCACGACTTTCCTTACGAATCGGTCGTTCTCCCGGACCACCCGCAGGTCCGGCGGCGTCACCCCGTCGGTGGCCGCCGTGACGCACCCGCAGAACTCGCTCTGACCCCGCCCTCCGCAGCGGCATGCGCCCCGCGCCTCGGCATCCGCCGCCCGGTCCCGGTACTCCAGCAAACTCTCTCGGAAAGCACGCAACTCTTCCATTTTGCGCTCGGTCTCCTCCAGCTTGTGGCCCAGGAGATCATCGAGACGTTGGAAGACCCCGTTTGGGATACCGTCTTCGGCGACGTTTACGAGGCTCCGGATCTGGTCCAGAGTGAGACCCATCAGCTTGGCTCGCCTCACGAACTCGATCTGCTCCAGCTCGCGCCAGCCGTAGATCCTGTACCCCGAGTCCGTCCGGCCCGCCGGTGAAAGCAACCCTATGTCTTCGTAATAACGCAGCGTTTTGGCCGGCATTCCTACCAGCCGCGCTACCTCACCTATCTTCAGAGCCGTCCTACCCACCTAGAAGCCCCTTTCCGTAATACTCGGCACATTGTAAACCTTCCAGTCACTGGAAGGTGAAGAGCCGTACGAAAATAAAGATGTTAGCCCTGCTCGCGGCATCACTACGTTCATGTATCCTTCGGGTACCAGGACGAAAGGATCAAGCCATGGCAGAGCAGAGGAGCGGAACCGTCGTAGATCCTACGGCGGTGGAAGAGATCGTGCGCTTTCACGGCCACATGTGTCCGGGGCTGGCGATGGGAATCAGGGCCGCCGAGATCGCGCTTCGCGAGGTGGGTCCGCACTCCTCCGACGAGGAGGTCGTCGCGCTTACGGAGACGGACATGTGCGGGGTGGACGCGATCCAGTACCTCACCGGCTGCACGTTCGGCAAGGGGAACCTGATCCACCTGGACTACGGCAAGAATGCCTACACCTTCGTCCGGCGTTCGGATGGCAAGGCAGTTCGCGTCTCCACCCAACCCGGAGCGTTCGACCGGAGCCCGGAGCACAACGAACTCTCCACCAAAGTGCGCGAAGGGAGCGCCACGGACGAAGAGCGAACTCGATACAAAGAGTTGCGGGCGAACCGCGTCGAGGCCATCTTGCTAGCGCCCGAGGAGGAACTCCACGCCGTCGAAGAGCTGGAGGACGCGCAGATACCGTCGATGGCTCGCATCCACAACTCCGTCGCCTGCGCCGGATGCGGAGAACTCACCATGGAGACTCGGGTTCGGAGGCTGGAGGGTAAGAAGCTCTGCCTGGCCTGCTTCGAGAGAGAACGGTAAAGAGGCGCGTCCGTGAGGCCGGAGGTCAAGCCACACGAACCTGCGGCCAAGCGCCCTCCGTTCGTGCGTAGGCATGGCCGGAGGCTCACGGCGCTGTTCCTGTGGTGCGGGCTGCTCGGCGGCTACTACTGGTACGCCTGGCAGCATGGCGTGTCCCCGCTGGAAGCCGTGCAACGGCTGGTGGAGCTCATGACGAGCAGCACCCTGGGGCCTTTGGTCTACGTCGCGCTCTACGCGGCGCGTCCGCTGGTGCTCTTCCCGGCCAGCCTGCTCACCCTGGCGGCCGGGTTCGTGTTCGGTCCGGTCCTGGGCACCCTCCTCGTGATCCTTGGAAGCAACATCTCGGCGAGCATCGCCTACGTGGTGGGCCGCTACTTCGGAGGCAGGCTTCTGGACTCCGAGCGAGCGACCGGCATGACACGGCGCTACACGGAACGGCTGCGCGAAAACGGTTTCGAGTCGGTGCTGATGATGCGGCTCGTCTACGCCCCGTACGATCTCGTCAACTACCTGGCGGGCTCCCTGAAGATCCGCTGGACGCCCTTCATCCTGGCGACCGTGCTGGGCTCGTTGCCCGGCACGCTCTCTTTCGTGCTGTTCGGAGCCTCGGTCGAGGGCGATTTCACCGGCGAGATGCCGAGGCTACATCCCCTGCTCCTCCTGACGTCGGCGCTCATCTTCGCCGGAAGCCTCCTCCTCTCGATGTACCTCAAGCGCCGCGCTCGGGGCGACACTACGTCTTCCAGAGAAAAGTAAGCATCCAGGCGTCACGCACGGTCCTCGGGAGCATACTTCGCCGCAAGGCGATGGAGCTTCCAGTAGAATGGAAAGCAGGGAAAAACACAAGGAGGTTGCATGCGAAGGATAACGCCGGGTCTCTGGTTGGCATTGGCTGGTTCCGTGCTCCAGCTCATAGCTTTGGTAGGCCCTGACTTCTATATAGCCCAGGGCGAGCGGAAAGACGCCTGGTTCGGGATTCCGCACGCCTCCGATCTCATCCTCCTCTCCGCGCTGGCGGCGATCATCATGTTCGCCGTCACGGCGCTCGGACGCAACCCCGTCCGGGGTCGGAGCGTGGGCTTGATCGTGGGCGTGGTGGGGCTTCTCGCCACCTTGCAGGTGGGCTACCGGATGATCGTACCGCCCTTCGAGGGCGACGTTCCGGCGAACGCGGGGATACTCGGGTCCGGTTGCCTGTACTACTGCTCCCCCTCCGAGGCCGCGTCGGCAGACCTCTTGATCGGGATCTGGCTAGCCTTTTTCGGTTGTCTGGCGGTGACGCTCGGCGGGTTTCTTCACGCTAGAAGCCGGATCGCCCGGGAGACGGCGGCCAGACCCTGGGTGGCGCCAACACAGAGCGGCGCTAACCCCTGGATCGGCCTGGCAGCCCTGGGAGCCCTGGGCCAGTTCATATTCGGCTACACCTTCTTCACCTTCTTCACGACCATGGGAGACGACGGAGAGGTAAATTGGAGCGGCTGGCTACCGACGCCCCACACCAGCAGCTTGATCCTGGCGATCACCCTGGCGGTCGTCGGTCTTGTTTGGGCCGTCGCTCGCGGTCGAGCCCCGCTGAATCCGATGGCCTTGGGCGGGCTGGTAGCAGTATTAGGCCTCATCTCGGCCTCCCGGATCTTCTACCGAATCATCGAGCCACCCTTCGGCAGCGGCGACGTGGGGATCGGCCTAGCGGCCTATTTATCGCTGCTTTCGGCCATCGTGATAGTCGTTTCGGGGATCGTATACGCGATTACGCAGAGGCAGCCGAGGAGCGTGAGCGCGCCCAGCAGTTAATCAAGGAGACGCGAAGAGGGCCAAGAGAAGCGGCTTCTCCTGGCCCTCTTCTTTTCCGGCAGAGTCTAAACGTTTACCAGTTCACGCTCTTCTCGAGACTCTTTTGATTCTTCCGCGGAAGCCTGTTCCAGAGAAGCTTCGATTGGAACCTGCGTGGGCTTAGAACCACCCCACCGCCGGAACATCCACACCCCGGCACCCGCGAACGCCGCCAGCACCAACGCCGGAGGCAAAACCTCGCCGGGCGAGAGGTTCCCCAGCATATCGACCGAGCCGATGCCTGTTGGAACCCCGCAGAGCGCCGCGCCCTGGGATAGTTGTTGCTTCAAGCTAGCCTTCATCCGGTCCGCGCCTCCCTTTCGGTTCTCCTGATCTTCATTGTAGCATTTTGCCCATCACGGTCGGGACACGTAGCGACCGCTCTCCGCTGGGCGGGTAGAATGTTCTCGTGACTAATTGGACAAAGGCCACGTGCCCAGCTTGCGGGTCACCCCGCGTGATCCCGGTGGCGCGAGACGCCACGCCCGGTCCAGAGTCCGTGGGATCGGAGCAAGGGAAGTGGGAGTTTCTCCTGGCCGGTTACCCGTCCGGGGAGGACGACCCCGATTGGCGCTGCCGCGCTTGCGACTACGAGTGGATCGACCCAACCATCACGCATCCGGTATAGGAGACCTCACGACGCAAGCCCACGAGTGCTCCGGCCCGCCCGAACCTCTCGCCGGCGTCGGGTCCGTTGACGCTTCCTCTCCCGAATGACCGTGGGAATGATGAGAAGGATAACGGCACGAGAACCGGGCGCTCGCCGATCCGTCACCGGTACTCTTCGACGAATTTTTCGTCTATGCGATTCTTGAGTTTCCAGGCGAGCTTCCCGCGCCACGCAAAAGGTCCGTAAACGGCGAGGCCGTCGCCGTCGCCAAGATTGAGGACGTACAGGAAGCGCTTTTGGGGTCTGTACTCCTCGAGTGGCTCGTGTCGGAGAACGGCCTGGAGGTTGCGAAAGATCACGGGTCCCTGGCGAACGGCGAAGACGCCGAGCTTGGGTAGGGCCTCTCCGCGGAAGGAGACGCAATCACCGCCACCGAAGAGGCGCTCGTCGCCGATACTCCGCAAGTGACGGTCCACCCAGAGGCCGCCGTTGTCGCCGGTGGGGAGGCCCGAAGCGCGGAAGACGCCCGGAGGAGAGACCCCGACCGACAGCACCGATAGGTCGTAAGGGATCTCACGTCCGTTATCGGTTCGCGCTACACCGTCGCCGAGGTGGGTGACGAGGGTACTCGCGAGGACCTTTGCGCCTCTTTCGCGCAGGGAACGGAGGATCTGTGCCCGCGCCCTCTTGGGGGCGCTCGGTAGGAGTGACTCGCCCTCGTGGACGACCGTCAGGTCGCCTTCGAGGCCCAGCCGGTCGAGCAGCGCCAGGGTGTTGGCCGCCACCTCGCAGCCGGCGGCTCCCCCACCGACGACGAGGACTCTGGGCGCCCGGTCCCCGTCGAAAGCCAGCAGCCGGCGACGTATCTCGTTGGTGTTCTCGATGGGCTTGACGCGGACCACGCCCGTCTCGTCCTCCGCCAGGCCGTCCCACGGGATCTCGCTGCCCAGGCAGAAGGAGGCGGCATCGTAACGGATCTCCTCGCCGGTTTCGAGGACGAGCTCTTTGCTCTTTGCCCGGATCTCCGTTATCCGGCCCTCGACGAACTTTCCTCCGCCCTCCTCGACGAGCCGGCGGAGGTCTATGCGGTGCTCGTCCGGCGCGTAGACGCCAGAGATGACGCCGGTCGCCATCCCCGAGTAGTAGAGGTAGGGCGAACGATCCACGAGCGTGACGTCGAAGCCCCGCCGGACCAGCTTCCCCGTTCGCGCCAGGGAGTACAGGTGCGCGTGCCCGCCCCCGGCAAAGACCAGGCGTTTATTGCGTCTGCTGTCAGGCATCGAGATCACCATCACCGAAATGTATACGATGGAGAGCGCGGAGCGTACAATCCGCAACGTGCGAACCTACTCTCACGCGCTTCTCACCTGGGCCGCCGCGAGACGCCTCGTGCCCTCAGGGCCGGACGTCGCGGCGTGGGGCGCTCTGGGTGCGGCGCTCCCGGACCTCCCCGCCATCGCCGGGGCCGTCGGCGCGCGGTGGCGACGGTGGCCACAAGGCGAGAGCTCTGCGAGGAGGCGTGCGAAAAGGAACCTTTCGGCGAGCCGGACGCTGCCCTGCACTCGGCGCTGCCGGCGATCCTGTTGCTCGCACTCTGCCTGACATCCGGCACGGGCAAACGCCGGTCGGCGGCGTTCTTTCTGGGATGGTTGGGGCACGTGCTGGCCGACGCGCTCACCCACGCCGAGGACGCTCGTCTGATCCTCTGGCCGCTCTCCCGGCGGCGTTTCCGGGGACCCGTCTCTTACTGGAACCGCGCCCGCCACGGCCTCCCCTTCGCGCTAGCGGAGCACGGCACCTTGCTCTTCGTGGCGGCCCGCATCACCTCACGCAACTCTCCGAAGCCAGGTTAAACTTCCCCGTCATGGAGACTTACTCACACTCGTTCTTCACCTGGGCCCTGGGTAAGCACGGCGTCAAGGCGGGGCGTGCCGTCGGCATCGCGGGCGCCGTGGGGGCGGCGTTGCCAGACCTGCCGGCCTTTGCCGGAGCGGCCTACTATGTCGGGGCGGACTATCTGCGGGACCGATGGGGTGCCATGCACTCCGAGGGAATACTCGACTCCATCTACTTCACCGGCCCCTTCGGCGCGACGGGCAGCGCGCTCCACTCCGCCGTCCCCGTGATGCTGCTCCTGATCCTCTACCGTGTGCTTGGTCTCGGGAGGCGCGACACCCGGAGGATACTTCTCTGGTTCCTGCTCGGATGGTTCGGGCACACCATCGCCGACTTCCTCACCCACGTGGACGACACCCAGCCGCTGTTCTGGCCCATCTCCGATTGGGAGTGGTCGAGCCCCGTCTCCTACTACAACTCCACCTACTACGGGCGAGAGTTCTTTCTCGTCAGCCACGGGCTCATGCTCCTGACCATCGCGGGGCTACTCGTAAAGAGGATCTCGGCTAGGCGGAAAAGCTCCGACGGGGCTCCCGACAAAGGGTAGCTTCGGGGCTACTCTTCGAGCGCCCACAGCGACCCAGCGGGCAGCCGGGCCGTAACCTCTTCTCCCTCGTGCGGCCTCGCCTGGGGCGGCAGGGCGACCTGGAGCTCGACGCCGGCCGCGTCCAAGCTGCATGCCACTCGGGTACCGAGGTAGGCGACCTCGGTGACGCGCGCCGGGAAGGAATTCTCGCCGCCCTCCAGACGTACGGCTTCGGGACGAATTGTCAGGGTGATGTCCCCCGGCGGCGCATTTCTTGCGAGCTTCAGGTGCCCCAGCGGCGTCTCGACCGCGCTGTTCCTGGCCCAACCCCGGATGAAGTTGGTGGCGCCGAAGAACCCGGCCACCCGGCGGCTCGCCGGACGGTCGTAGAAGGCCCGAGGCTTATCGTACATGTGGAGCCCGCCCTCGAAGAGGAGGGCGATGCGGTCGGCCAGCACCACGGCCTCCTCCTGGTCGTGGGTGACGAAAACGGTCGTGTAGCCGCCTTCTCGCTGTATCTCCTTCACGAGGCCCCGCATCTCCTCGCGCAGGTTGGCGTCGAGGGCGCTCAAGGGCTCGTCCAAGAGCAAAAGGCGCGGCTCGGTGATGAGCGCGCGCGCCAGCGCCACGCGCTGCTGCTGCCCGCCGGAGAGCTCGTTGGGACGGCGATCCGCGAAGCCCTCCATCCGGACCTGCCGGAGCGCCGTCCCGACCCGGCGTCCGATCCGATCCTTGGAGACGTTCCGCATCCTGAGCCCGAAGCCGACGTTCGCCTCCACGCTCATGTGCGGGAAGAGGAGGGGTTTTTGGAGGACCATCGCCATTCCCCGGCTCTCCGGCGGCACGCCCAGTACCGAACGACCGTCCACCAACACATCCCCGGACGTGGGCCGCAGGAGGCCGGCGATCACCTTGAGCGCCGTCGTTTTCCCACAGCCCGAAGGCCCGAGGAAGGCCACGAGCTCTCCCGGCTCCACCGAGAGCGAAAGGCCCGACAAGGCCGGCTCCCCGGTCCTCGGGTAGCGATGCGAGAGGTCTTCGAGTTGCAGGCGGGCGCTTCTGTCAACGGCCTGGTTCATCCTCTTCAATGGTATCTCTTTCCTCGCTCAGAGGCACCGGCTTGCCTTGTTTTCGCCGTCGGACGATGGCGGCCACCACCGCCCCGGCGATCACGACGCCGAACACGACCAACAGCACCCGGACGTACTGCGGCGCCCGTCCTCCCAGGTAGGAGTAGACGAAGGTCGCGGGGGCCATGCCGACGACCGTGGCGGCCATGAACCACCAGAACCTTATCCGGGTGAGGCCGGCGGCGAAGGAGATGACGTCGAAAGAAATTACGGGTATCAGGCGGGCGACGAGGACCGCGTACGCGCCCCAGCGTGACAACCAGCGATCCGCTGACTCCAGGCTCGTGTTCCCGACCAGTGCCCCAACGACCCCGCGTCCGAGCGCCCGCGAGATCCCGAAGCTCAAAGCGGCCGCCAGGCTTGCGCTGGCGAGGCTCAACATTCCTCCCCAAAAGGTCCCGAAAGCCAAACCGTTGGCGAAGGTCAGGACGAAAGCCGGCAAGGGAGCCACGAGGGCCTGCAAAACCATCAACGAAGCCGAGACGACCGGCGCCCACAGCCCGAACGAGAGGATGTAGTCCCTGAGACCCGAAACGTCCCCCCGGCCCAAGAGCGTTGCGGCCCGGTCCACCTCCGAGCGGAACGCCGCCGAGAAGAGGTAGGCGAGCCCGAACGCCGCCAAGATGGCCAGGGTCAACGCGAGCCTGATCCGTCCTACGGTACGGGGATCCATCATCGCTCTTTTCGCCAGCACCGTCCGCCTAAAATACCACCCGCGAGGCCCGAACCTGCCCACCGGGCTCCGGCTGCTATGATCGAAAGATGCTGGACGAGGAGTTGCGCCGGGGCGCCAAGCCCTTTTACGGACCCGCCGCCGCCGCCCTTGCCCGCCGGGGCGTCACCGGCAACGCTCTCACCACCGCGAGCCTCGGGATCGGCGCGCTCTGCCTCCTCGCGATAGCCTTCGGCTTCAACGTCCTGGGGCTCGTCCTCTGGCTCCTCAACCGCCTGCTCGACGGCCTCGACGGGGAGGTGGCCCGCCTGCGGGGCGAGACCTCGGAGCTCGGCTCCTTCCTGGACATCGCGGCGGACTTCTTCATGTACGGCGGCTTCCTGGTTGCCCTCGCCGTCCAGCACCCCGACGCCCGTCTCGCACTGGTCGTGCTCTTTTTCGCCTACTACCTCAACGGCAGCGTCTTTCTGGCCCTCTCCGGCGTCCTGGAGAGGTTGAAGGCCGAGCGCCTCACCGAGAGGGGGCTCCACTTCCGGCGCTCCTTGACCGAAGGCTTCGAGACCATCGTCGCGGGGGTGCTGTTTCTCGTCTTTCCCGATCACGTCGCCACCATCGCCTGGGTTTTCGCCGTCATGGTCTTTCTCTCCTCCGGCCAGCGCCTCCTGGACGCTTGGCGGATGCTCAAGTAGCTCGGCGGCGTTCATGAAGGTTTGCCGATGCCGAGGAACTCCCGTTCGTTGCCCGATCCGAGGTAGCGGAGCGCCACGACGAGCGCGGCGATGGCGGGCAGGGCGAAGACTAGCGCGAGGGCGGAGGTTATCACGGGGTCGTTGCCGGAGGCAGCGGAGAAGAGCAGCATCGGGAGGGTGACGACGTTGCCGCCGCCGATGAGCAAGGTCAGGACGTACTGGCTCCAGGAGATCAAGAACCCGAACAGCGCCGCCACCGCCACCCCCGGCACGACCTGCGGCAAGGTGATGTACACGAACGCTTTCCACGCGCTCGCCCCCAGGGTTCGGGCCGCCTCCTCCAGCTCCCCGGTAAGCTCGGCGAAGACGCTGGTTAGTATGATCGCCGTGTACGGGACCGTCGGGATCAGATGCACCAGAAAGACCCCGAAGGCGGTGTCCGCGAGCCCCAGCCGGATAAACGTCAGATGTACGCCCATCGTCGAGGCCAGCGGCGGGACCAGTATCGGCAGCAATATAAAGAAGATGACCAACCCCTTGAGCCGGAACTCGTAGCCGCCCAGGGCCATCCCCGCCGGGAGCCCGACCGCGACCGAGGCCATGGCCGTCGCCCCGGCGATGACGAGGCTTGTAAGCGTCGCCCCGAGGATGCGTCCCCCCGGCTCGACGAGGTAGGCAATACCCCGCAGCGACCACTCCGAGGGCAGCAGGTCCGGGAAGCGCCACTCCCCGGCAAAGGCCCACAACAGCAGCGGGACGAACGGCAGCGCCACCAAGGCGGCGACCACGGCGAGCCCGGTGCCGGCGCGCCCCTTACCCACGACGGCCCAGATTACGGGCGAAGCGCAGGTACGCGGCGGCGAAGGCGGCGGTGATGAGGGCGATGAGGATGTTGATCGCCATCGCCGCGGGGCGGTCGGAGAGCAGGATGCTCCGGTACTCCTCGTAGGCCACGACCGGCAGCATGGTCGGATAGTCCTGACCGAGCAAGTACGGAACCTCGAAGGCCCCGAAGGTGAAGGCAAAGACGATGAGGCTGGCGGCGACGATGCCGGGCGCTACGACCGGAAAGACCACGTACCAGAACCGCTGCCACGCGTTCGCCCCCAGGGTCCTCGCCACGTCTTCGAGATCTGCGGCGACGCCCCGCAGGGTCGCCAGCACCACGAGCGCGACGAACGGGACCTCCTTCCACACGTAGGTAAGGATGACGCCCACGGAGTATCTATCGTAGAGGAAGGCCGGGAACTCGGCGGGTGAGCCGATCAGGCCCAGCGCCGCCGCCAGGCGCGCCCCCAGACCGGTCTGGGAGATCACGAGCGCGATCCCCACCGCTGCCACCAGATGCGGGATGGTCAGCGGGATCTGGAAAACAACCGAGCTGACCCTGCCGGGGCCGTGCCTCAAGGCGAGCGCCGCGAGCACGGCGAGCACGGTCGTCAGGGCGGTCGAGACGCCGGCCACGTAGACCGTGAGCAGCAGCGCGTCCAGAAAGTCCTCGCGCCCGAGCACCTCGCGGTAGGCGTCCAAGCTCACCTCGGTCATCCCGACGGCGGGCATGTAGCCCAGAGATTGCACCAGCGCGGCGTAGAGTCCGCCGGTGAAGAGCACCCCCAACACCAGCACCGCCGGGGCGAGGAGCAACGAGATCCTGACCCACCCGCCCAAGAGCTACTTCCTCTGCACCCTCTGGACCCAACCGTCCTGTACCGCCAGCAACCACTCCGTGCGAGCTTCGGGGACCCGGTTCTCTCGCAGCTCGTCCAGCGACAGCGCGGCGGGGCCAGGGGCCGCGGTGAACTCCTCGCGCAGCTCCTCGGGCAGTCTTTGAGGGTCGAGCGTCGAGAGCCCGCCAACGACGTTCCGCCGCTGCAGTTCGAGCTGGGCCTCGGGGCTTTCGAGGAAGTTCGCCGCCACCCGCGCCCCGCTCTTGTTCGGGGCGTTGAACGGGATGGCGACGTAGCTGGTATTGCTCAGGGTCCCCCCTTCGAAGAGGTAGGCGCGGCTCGTCTCGGGGAAGACGCCCTTCTCGACCTGCTGCTGCGCATAGTAGGGGTTGTAGCTCATGGTGAAATCTACCTGGCCGTTCTGGTAGAGCTCGTCGAGAGCCGCGGAGGTCTCGGGGTAGGTCTCCCCCTCGCGCCACAGGTTGGGCTCGAGGTCGTTCATGAACCCGTAGAACTCCGGCGCCTGCTCCTCGAAGGCGGCCTCGTCGAACTCTTCCTGGTACGGCTCGACCTGGCCGGTGATCTGGTAGAAAGCCTGCTCGACGAAGGCGTTGCCGAAGAAGTCCGGCGGGGCGGGGTAGGTGAAGCGTCCGGGGTTCTTCTCGGCCCAGGAGGCGAGATCCTCTATGCTCCGCGGCGGGTCCTCGACCCTGGCGGAGTCGTAGATCATGACGAACTGCGCCTGGCTCCAGGGGGCCTCGTACCCATCCACCGGGTAGCCGAAGTCCCGGTTTATCTGCGGACTCTCCCAATCTATGTACCGGGCGTTGGGCAGGTCTTCGGCCCACGGCCCGAACCAGAGCTCGGCCTGGGAACCGGTGTAGAAGTTCTCGCCGTTGATCCAGACGAGGTCAACCGTGCCCTCATCATCGCCGGCCCCTTTCTCGTTGAGGAGCTTGTTGACGACCTCGGCGGCGTCGCTCACGGGGGTGCGCCTCAGGGTGACACCGTGCTCCTCCTCCAGCTGGGGCGCGACCCAATCGTCCACGTAGGCGTTGGTCGCGTCGTCCCCGCCGTACATGAAAAAGTTGACCGTGGTCCCACGCGCCGCCTCCTCCGCCTGCGAGAAGGGTCCGGCTTCTTCTGCGGGAGCGCCGCCGCCCGTTCCGCCGCAGGATGCGAGCGCGAGGAGCAGGACAGAGGCCAGGGCGACGAACGAAAGGGGATGGGATCTCAAATCTGTCGGGTCCTCTCTGGCTCTGCTCGTATCGGCACGATGGTAGGTGCGCTCCGCGGCGGTTGGCGGATCAAAACGAGTCTACCGTCTGCTCAAAAGGCGTCGGACCCGGAAAAAGGCCGAGAGCGCCTTGCGGTTGCGGCGGGTGAAGAACTTCTCGCGATAGTAGTCGTCCGCTACCCGCTTGTTCACCTCCGAGAGCGTCGGGTAGACGTGAACCGTCTGAGAGAGCTCGCCGATGGTGATGTTCTTCCGCATTGCGAGGACCAGTTCCCCGATCAGGTTCCCCGCGTCCGGCCCGATGATATGCCCGCCCAGGATCCTGCCTCCCTTGCCGGTGACGATCTTGGCGAACCCCTTGGCCTCCCCGTCGCAGATGGCCCGGTCGAGGTCGGAGAAGTGCTGCCTGAACACCTCCACGTGACCATGCCTCTCGCGAGCCTCCTTTTCCGTGAGGCCGACGCGGGCCACCTCGGGGTCGGTGAAGGTGGTCCAGGGGACGAAGCGGTAGTCCGCCTTGCGCTTCACGGGGAAGAGGGCATTCTGCAAGGCGATCCGCGCCTGGTACTCGGCGGCGTGGGTGAAGCGGAGGACGCCGGTCACGTCCCCCGCGGCGTAGACGTTCTCGGCGGTGGTGCGGAGGCGCTCGTCCACCTCGAGGCCCTGCTCGCCGACCTCCACGCCCGCGTTTTCGAGGCCCAGGCTCTCGACGGTCGGGGCGCGGCCCGCGGCGACCAGGATCTCCTCCCCCCGCAGCTCGACGCTCGCGCCTCCCTTGCTACGGGCGACGACGACCTTCTCCCCGTTCTCCCGGCGAGCTTCCTCCGCCCGGTAGCCGCGGTGCAGTCTCACGCCGTCGGCGGTGAGGAAGCCGCCGAGAGCCTCGACGACCTCCGGCTCCTCGGCGGGCAGCGGGCCGCCTTTCGAGCAGATGAGCTCCACCCGGCACCCCAGACGGGCGAGCATCTGGGCGTACTCGCTGCCGATGGGGCCGGCGCCTACGATCACCACCGAGCGCGGCATCCGTTCGAGCTCGAGCACGCTCACGTTGTCCACGTAACCTGTCTCTTCGAGGCCGTCTACCGGCGGCATGCTAGCGTGCGAGCCGGTGGCGAGTATGATGCTCCTCGCCCGGAATCTCCTGCCGTTCACAGAGACCTCGCGCGGTCCCACGAAGCGGGCCTCCTCGCCGAGGAAGACCTCGACGCCCAAGGAGCGGAACCTTTCGGGGCTGTCGGCCTCGCCCGCTCTCTCCACCACGGTGCGCATGCGGGACATCATGGCCCCGAAGTCGACCTCCACCGGGACGGGCTTTATGCCGAACTCGGAGGCGCGGCGCATGAGGCTCGCCACTTTAGCGCTCCGGATAAGGGCCTTGGTCGGCACGCAGCCGTAGTTCAGGCACTCGCCGCCGAGCCTGTCCTGCTCGACGAGGGCGACTCTGGCGCCCAGGGACGCTCCGCCCGCGGCAGAGACCAGCCCCGCCGTGCCCCCACCGATGACCACCAAATCGTACCTCTTCACCTTCTGTCCCAGCCTTTTCTCGTCTAGATGTCTGTTGCGTGGTTTGATGGCGTGGGCAAGGAGCCGCCCAGCCCACTCCCGACCAAAAGATCACCGGATGGCTCAAGCCCACCATACCCGAGAACTCGCTGGAACGGAAGAGGCGACAATCGTCCTTTTCTGCCTCATCAACGACGCCTACTACCGGGCTCAACCCCAACGGGCAGCGCTACGTTTCCATCAAGCGCCTCTCGGACTTGGAGGTCCGGACCCTGGCGCTCCTTCGGCAGCTACGCGACGCCGAGAGGCTCCTCGCGCACCTGTTCCCCGTCGTCTCAGGCAGTCTCCATCCTTCCTCGCCGCGACCGGCGCGTGAGGAAGGATGCAGGTTTTCTCGACGGTGTCGGCGGCGTCGAGAAAACCTGGCCCACAGCGGCAGGAAGCTCGAGGGGGAGCTGATCGAGACCAACGGGCCGCTGGCGGAGGTGTGCTTGGCGACCCTCAAGCGCGTCTTCGGGCCGGGCGCTCTGCCCGTCTTGCTTCGAGGCGGCCTCCTCCCGCTGAAAAGAGAGCGACTACCGCGAGTGGCTCAAAGCAGAAGGCTACCGGGAGCCCGAGATACCGCGCCTCGGTAACAATCCCAACTTCCTCCTGCTCGCCCCCCGCTGATACCCGGCGGACAGACTCTCGCCAAAACCATCTGAGCTTCCAGTAGAATGGAAGCTAGGGAGAGCCAAAAAAGAAGCTGTTCGAAGGAACAGGAACGTGTTTAGAGGAACAGAAGGGGGGCGGCGATGGTCCGTGGAGCGTTGGAGCGATCTTGGCGTCCCGTACTGGTATTCGTGCTAGGTCTCTTGATTGTGGTGGTGTCGAGTCCGACCGCGGGCGGCGCCCAGCAATCCCAGCAGGTTGAGAGGCTCACCATCGCAACCGAGGCCGACAAGGGCAACCTGACCCCTTACAGCTTCAGGCCCCCGCCGGGTATCCACAGCGAGCTCGTGGGCCTCGTCTACGATACGCTCTTCTTGCATCCCTACACCGAGGAGCCGATTCCGTGGCTTGCGACGGAGGCCTCGGCGAACGCGGATGCTACGGTCTGGACCGTGACGCTGCGCGACGACGTCACCTGGCACGACGGCGAGGAGTTCACCGCCGAGGATGTCGCCTTCACATACGACTACTACAGAGATGGGCCTCCCAACCGCTACACGCACCACGCGAGCGAGGTGCCGGTCGTCGAATCCGCCGAGGCGCTGGACGCGACCACGGTGGAGTTCACCTGCGAGCAGCCCTGCCCAACGCTGGACCTCGTGACCCTGGCGGACCTACCGATCCTGCCCCAGCACATCTGGGAAGACGTCGAGGACCCCCAGACGTACACCGATCTCCCGGTGGGCACGGGACCGTACAGGCTGGCGGAGTACGTGGAGGACCAGTCCTACCTGTTCGAGGCAAACGAGGACTACTTCCTCGGGCCGCCGGCCGTCGGGGAGATCGAGATGCCGATAGTCCCGGACCCATCGAGCATGTTTCTAGCCCTGCAGAACGGCCAGGTAGATACCGCGACGCGCCCCGTCCCTCCCGAGCTTCAGGAGAGCCTCGGAGAGGCGCGGGACGTCGAGCTGGTGGAGGGGAAGCGGTTCGCGTCGATCTTTTACAGGTTCAACGCCGAAAGCCCGCCGCTCGACCAGCAGGAGTTCCGGCGGGCCCTGGACATGGCCGTGGACCGTCAGGCGTTGGTGGATACGGTCTTGCTGGGTAACGGTAGGGCGGGGAGCCCCTCGTTTATGCATCCGGACTCCAGGTGGTTCGAGCCCCAGGATGCGGCTTTTGATCCGGAGCAGGCCGGAGCCATCCTGGACGAGGCCGGCATCACCGACTCCGATGGGGACGGGCGCCGGGAGTACGAGGGAGAGCCGGTTAGCCTCTCGATCATCGTCTCCGCCAACGATCCTCTGCAGATCCGTACCGCCGAGCTGGTCGCCCAGCAGCTCGGCGAGGTGGGCATCGAGCTGGTGCCCGAGTCCCTGGACCCGGGCACCCTGAGCCAGCGGCAGAACGCGCTCGACTTCGAGCTCTCCAGCTTCCAGGGCGTACCGCACCTGATCGGGGACCCCACCCAGATGATCGAGTC
>JACCSM010000588.1 GCA_013698525.1 Rubrobacteraceae bacterium | reverse complement strand
CCTCGATGGCTCGGACGCCATGAATCAGGCCCCCGACTACTCGGCAGCCTACGCGATCCTGAAGACGGATACTGACCTAGAAGGCCACGGCCTCACCTTCACAATCGGGCGCGGCAACGAGCTGTGCGTCGCCGCCATAGAGGCGCTGGCCCCCCTCGTCGTCGGAAGGACACTCGAGTCGTTTACGGAGGACATGGGCGCTTTCTGGCGCCACGTAACCGGGGACAGCCAGCTCAGGTGGGTCGGGCCTGAGAAGGGTGTGATCCACCTCGCGACGGCCGCGATCGTCAATGCTGTGTGGGACCTCTACGCTAGGAGCGAGGGCAAGCCCCTCTGGAAGCTCCTTGTAGACATGAGTCCGGAAGAGCTCGTCTCCTGCGTGGACTTCCGCCACATAACCGACGCGATCACACCCGAGGAGGGGCTCGAGATCCTGCGCGAAAACGAGGCGACGAAGCGCGATAGGGAAGCAGTGATGCTCTCGGACGGCTTCCCCGCGTATACGACGAGCGCGGGCTGGCTCGGGTACCCTGATGATAAGGTCATGCAGCTCTCGCGGGAGGCCGTAGAGGTGGGCTGGGGGCACGTCAAGATCAAAGTAGGCCTGGACATCGAAGACGACGCCAGGCGGGCTAGGGTCGTTCGCGAGGAGATCGGCCAGGATCGCAAGTTGATGCTCGACGCGAACCAGGTCTGGGACGTAAACGAGGCCATAGAGAACATGGAGCATCTCGCGGAGTTCGAGCCGTACTGGATAGAGGAACCGACGAGCCCGGACGACGTGCTCGGCCACGCCGCGATAGCTGAGGCGGTGGCGCCCGTCGGGGTCGCCACGGGCGAGCACTGCCAGAATCGCATCCTCTTCAAGCAATTATTCCGGGCGAATGCCATCTCGTTCTGCCAGATAGACGCCTGCCGCCTCGGCGGCGTCAACGAGGTCATCGCCGTACTCTTGATGGCTGCGAAGTTCGGCGTGCCCGTCTGCCCGCACGCAGGCGGCGTCGGACTGTGCGAGTACGCCCAGCACCTATCCATCTTCGACTACATAGCTGTCGGGGCCTCGCTGCAAGACCGAATCCTGGAGTACGTGGACCACCTCCACGAGCATTTCCTGGACCCCGTGCACATCGAGAATGGCTGCTACATGCCACCTACCGCGCCAGGCTACAGTATCGAGATGAAGCCGGAATCGCTGGAGGCGTACGAGTTCCCTAACGGGAGTGTGTGGACAGAACGAAAAGGGAGCAGCGTATGAAGGCGGCGGCGGTCCTTGGTGTCGGCCCCGGGCTTGGTGCGGCTATCGCCAGGCGCTTCGCCGCCGAAGGCTTCGCCTTGGCGCTCATGGCGCGCAGGGAGGAGAGCGTAGCGGCGGTGAGAGAGCAGATCGAGGCCGTCGGAGGCGAGGCGCTACCCATCCCCACCGACGCCACAGACCCCGACTCGGTCGCAGCATCATTCGAGCGGGTACGCAACGAACTCGGCGACCCCGAGGTCTTCGTCTACAACGCAGGTGCGTTCCAGATGGGCGGTGTTCTCGAGGTTTCGCCCGCGAAGTTCGACGAGTGCTTCCGGGCCAACTGCGCAGGGGCCTTCTACGCCGCGCGTGAGGTACTACCGGCCATGGTCGAGGCGGGGCACGGCACCATCCTGCTTACAGGCGCGTCAGCGGCGCTGCGCGGCAAGGCCAGGTTCTCGGCCCTGGCGGTCGGCAAGTTCGGCTTGAGGGCACTGGCGCAGTCCATGGCACGGGAGTTCGGGCCGCAGGGGATACACGTCTCGCACGTCATCATAGACGGCCAGATAAACACACCAAGGATCGGTGAGATGATGCCTGGCCGTGAGGAGCATACCCTGCTCTCCCCCGACGCCATCGCCGAAACCTACTGGCAACTCCACTCGCAGGATCGCACGGCCTGGACGCTGGAGTCGGACCTGCGGCCCTCGGTGGAGAGCTTCTAACCCTACCGCCTGCCGGCCACGCGGGCGGCCACCGACGAGAAAGCGCGACCCTCCGTCGTATCGTCCAGGGGTTCGAGCTCGAAGCTCTCGTCCGTGCGGCGTAGGGCGTTGAGGATGAATTGGTCTGTGAGCCAGGGGTTCTTCGGGAGCAAGGAACCGTGCAGATAGGTACCGTAGGCGTTCAGCCTTCTCGCTCCCTCGGTGCCGTCTTTACCGTTGTTGCCGTAACCTACAATTACCTCGCCCAACGGTTTCACGTCTTCGCCGAGGTAGGTGCGTCCGCCGTGGTTCTCGAAGCCGACTATCTCGCGCGTCTCGCCGGTCTCGGGAGCCCGGACGCGGACCAGCACGTTCCCGATCAATCGCTCTTCTTTCGGCCTCCTCGGCTCGGTATGGAGGTCAAAGATGCCGACGCCAGGGAGCTTCTGGCCTTCAGGGGTCTCATAGGAGTGGCCCATGAGCTGGTAGCCGCCGCACACCCCCAAGACCACGCCGCCGTCCTCCACGATAGCTCTAAGGTCAGCGCCCTTGGAGCCCGAGAGGTCTTCTGCGAGCAGGGCTTGCTCCCTGTCCTGGCCGCCGCCGAACAGGAAGAGGTCGCAGCCGGTCGGTCGTATCCTCTCTGTGAGGCCAACGTCGATGACCTCCACGGGAATGCCGCGCCACTGGCAGCGCTTCTTGATGGAGATGACGTTTCCCCTGTCGCCGTAGAGGTTCATCATGTCAGCGTAAAGGTGGTGGATGGTGAGCATGTGTGCCTCCCTACGGTCGGCTTGTAAGCATTTCAGCTGGTCAGCACTTCAGCATTTCAGCTTGCTCTCGTGTGGTGAGATCTTAACGTGAAATGCCATTCCGTTCTGGCTGATGGTAGCGTCTTTGTCGGCTGGCCGCATCTTCCGCGTCTGCTGAAGTGCTGACCAGCCGCCGCAGGCGGCGTGCTGACAAGCGAAGGCCGCAGGCCAGAGCGTGCTGAATTGCTGAAATGCTAATCTTCCCAAAACGGATGCGTGTAGCCCATCTCGCTCAGAGTATGCCGGATCTCCAGCATTGCCGTGTACGTGGGCAACACGTGGAGCGTCTCGCCCGGCGGTGTCGCAGCGAGCGCAGACTTTATGGCCTTCTCGCGGTCGGGGATGACGGGGCCAACGGGAAGCTCTGCGTACTTGAGTCGCACGGCCATATCTTCGGCCCTGATGCCGCTCACGGTGAATGGGGCGGCATCCGTCTTGCCCTCCTCCCTCGCATCGGCGAGCATCTCGAAGTCCACGTCCCAGAGCCACGAGACGTCCCTCCCGTCGGCGTCGTTGTCGTTTATGGCGATCAGGACGTTGCGAGCTTCGGCGCCCGTGACGAAGGTGCGCAGGATCTCATTGAACCCCACAGGGTTCTTGATGAGCAGCAGGAAAGCTTCTCTGTCTCCAGCCTTTACCCGTTCGACCCTCCCGAAAGCCCCCCCGAACTCCCCGAGACCGCGCGAGATCTCCGCGAGCCTGACCCCGGCCTCCCCGGCCACCGCAGCCGCAGCGAGAGCGTTGTAGACGTTGTAGAGACCAGGGAGCCCTATCTTCACGTCCGCCTCGCCCTTCGGGGTCGAGAGCAGGAACTCTGACCCCTTGGCTCCTTCGAGCCGCACCCTGCTCACGCGGTACTCTGGTGCGGGCCGCGAGAAGTCGCAGTGGCGGCAGTCGTAGACACCGACGTGCCCCATGTACACGGTTTCGTAGACGAGGGCGGTTCCGCACACGGGGCAGTCCTTCGAGTCGGCGACGTGCTGCAGACGCCCCGTGTCCAGAGTGGGCTCATCCACACCGTAGAAGACGGGTCTCCTGGCAGACCGTCCGAGGCTCGCGACTAGGGGGTCGTCAGCGTTCAGGACCACCGCGCCGCCCTGCGGCAGGTCCCCGAAGGCCGAGGCTATGACCTTGCCGGTGTAGGCAAGTTCCCCGTAGCGGTCGAGTTGGTCCCTGAACAGGTTCAGAACCGCGAGGATCTCGATCTCCGTCTCTGCGGCCACCTTAGGTACGCTAGCCTCGTCCACCTCGAAGAGCCCCATGTCCGAGAGAGGCCCCCCGGCCAGTCCTGAGTCCGAGACGAGGGCCGCGGTCACGCCGGTAACCAGGTTCGCCCCCGTCGAATTGTTCACGGCACGGATACCGGCGGCCTGGAGAATCTTGGAGACCATCCTGGTCGTTGTCGTCTTGCCGTTGGTGCCGGTGATCGCCGCTGACCCGAGACGCAGCCGCCGCGAGAGCTTCGTCAATACCTTCGGATCTACCCTGCGCGCCACGAGCCCTGGTACCGTCGAGCCCCCTCCTGTCTTCAGCTTCCTGCTCGCGAACCGCGCCGACCTGGCGGCCAGTATCGCGGCGAAGAGACGTGGGTCGGGTAGAGGGCTCACAGCGTGATTATATGGTTCTGGGTGGGATCTTGCGGGAGGACCTCTCTATCGACTCTCCGCTCCTACTGGAGCCGGGGTTCCTCAAGATTGCTCGGGTGCAGGCGGGGCGGTCTCGCGAGGTCGCTCAGGACCGTGGGCCGGCTCACCGAGCTCCCGGAGGTCAACTGCATAGAGGCTGTATTTCTCTCTAGGGGCATCGTTTACTGGGGAGAAGCCTGGCAGGGTCTTCAGCCGCTCGTCGAGCGGTCTGCCCGCGTAGACCATCAGGTAATCTGCGTGGTAGCGGCGCAGTATGTCGTAAGCCTCTCTGTCCAGGATGGGTCCGAAGAAGAAGTCGTGTACGTCGAGGTAGCGTTGGGGGATGTTGATGTGGGACCCGGCCAGCTTCTCCAGTTCATCGCGGTCTCTTATCATGCCCTCGCCCCTCTGGCTCACCACGTTCAACGAGGCCGAGTAAGCGGGGACGGCGTTGTTCGCGCTGTCGCGCGCGAGCAATACGCCAGGGTCTCTTATGTTGTCCCTGATCCAGGGATAGATGGGATCCGGATCGTAATCGGACGTTCGGGCGACGTCGAAGTTGCGATACAGTCCCACGGCCTTCTCCACAGAAGGCGGTGCGGCGGCCGCCGTCAAGAGGGCCACCAGCGCCAATGGCAGGACCCTGGTAACGCTGTACCCGATCCCGAATCCTCGCAAGCGCATCTCGGCGTAGCCCAACGCCTCCCACAACATCCAGCCGACGGTGATCATGGCGAGCAGCGGTATGGGCCACGCAAGCCGCCAGAGGAGTCCAGGGACGATGAGATCATTCCCTATAAACGTGGCGACAGGGGGGACGTAGACGGCCACGGTTACGACGCCGAGGCCCCCGAGGAGGAGTTGGGCGGCCACGCTCGTTCTCACGCGCCACAGCAAGAAAGGAACGCCGAACACGTAAGCACCAAGTATCACGGGGTTGAGTAGCAGCCAGGGGTGCATGATGTAGTAGCCTTCGCCGAGCTCGTAGATGTGCCTCCAGCTCTCCGTTATGAAGACCGTGTATTCGAGCACTTTCGGTGGCGTTGCGTTGATATCAGCGGAGAACAGCACGGCCTCCGGAGACCTGCCCGTGAACAGCAAGAGTATGATCGGCCCGAGGACCACGCTCCACATCCCGAGAGCGAAGGCTACCATCCCCGTCCATGCCGACCCAAGGCGCGGGTTGGCACCCACGTGCGCCACCCCGAAGCCGAACATGCACAGCCCGATGGCCGGCAGTACAGAAGGGTGCACTGCCACCGCAGCCCAGCAGAAGAACGTAAAGAGGCCGAGATGCCTCCATCTCCTGCTCTCCACGAACAGCACGGCGAAGAGCAGCGTAACGGGCAGGATCAGGAACCTTGCGGCGTACTTGTCCTCCGAGATACGGGCTGCCAACTCGACCCCGACGTTGTGCACAGAAGGCTGGATGAAGATGATGTGAAAAAGGGCGTAGACAGAGGCGATGAGAACCGCGGCCCGCTCGCTCTTCGAGACGGTAAGGGCCAGGGCGTAGACCATCAACAAGGCCACAACAATGAGCGTTGGTGTCAGGTATCTGAGCACAAGTTCGATCGTGTCAAGGCCGGAGGCACGGGAGAGGGCTGCCTGCTCGAGCAACCATCCGTTAACCTTCGCGCGCGAGAACTCGGCGATCCTCTCGCCGAAGTAAGGGTCAAGCAAAGCGAGCCTCTCGGAGTTCGCGAAGTCCTTCACCCACGACAGGTAGACCCATATGTCATCGTAGCTGCTAGGCACCCTCCTGATCCCCACGAAGGCCAGAACCCCGCAGAGCAACGCGAATGGCGCCCACAACCATCCCGCCGGAGGACCGTAAGGAGCGTCCTGTTCGGGAGAGGACTCCACCGCGGGCGCCTTCACGCGCAGGGTCCTCCAGGCCGCCACAGTGAGAAAGGCGGCGAGCAACGTCCCCGCGGCCAGGAGGTAGTCCGCGGTGCTTAGGTGCAGGACGAGGGCCGGCACACCCAGGAGCCCGAAGACGCCGGTGCTGATCGCGAACCCCACGGGAACCAGGGCGAGTCCCGACAGGTCGTCCCTGAGGAGCCAGTGCGACAGGAGCAGCCCTGGCGCCATAAAGAGGATCATAGTGGCGGCGAACGCGACGGGAGGGAAGGCTCCTGAGAGGCCCCTCAGGGGCAGGAGCAGGATCACCGCCGCCGTGCACGAGAGCAAAACGAGCGCATCCGGAGATCTCAGACGAGGCAAGCCGCTACTCCATCGCGACGATCCACGGGAAGGCCGAGCCTTCACCTATGCCCGGGAACCGCGTTTGAGCATGACGCGCGGGACTGGGACGTGTCCATCGGCGAAAGCTAGCACACTCTCTCCACTCTCACCCGAGACCTGCGATACCTGGCCGTTCTTCCGGGTGGCGGCGCCCCTGCGGTGCGGTACAAATAGCGGATGAAGATCTTCGAGAACCTCTCGGCGAGTTCGCGGCTCGAGGACGCGGAGCTCGACGCCTACTCGCGGGCGGTACGGGACGTCACGGAGAGACTGGAGCCAGCTGTGATCTCGGTCGGCCTGTCCGACGGACGCGGCGGCGGGAGCGGGGTGATAGTCGGCATCGAAGGCGACTCGGCCACCGCCATAACCAACAGCCACGTCGTGCGCGGCCTGCGCAGCCGCAGGGCAGACAACCCCGGAGGAGATATCCACGTCACACTCTCGGACGGGTCATCCGTGCCGGCAGAGGTGCTCGGCGACGATCCGCCGAGCGATCTCGCCGTCGTCCGCTTCGACACCGAGGAGGAGCCGACGGTCGCCGCGCTGGGCGACGCGGGGGATCTCGTAGTCGGCCAGCTCGTCGTCGCCATCGGGAACCCCCTTGGCTTCCAGCGGAGCGTCACGGCGGGGGTTGTCAGCGCCCTCGGGCGTTCTATAAGGGGCGAGAGCGGCCGGCTAATAGAGAATGTGATCCAGACCGACGCGGCGATCAACCCCGGCAACTCGGGCGGCCCGCTGGCCGACGCTTCAGCAAGGGTCGTTGGCATCAACACGGCCATCATCGGCGGCGCGCAGGGTATAGGCTTCGCCGTCCCCGTCTCGGGCACGTTCCGCCGCGTGGTATTCACGCTCGTAACGGAGGGGCGGGTGCGCCGCGCCTACCTCGGGGTGGTGGTTGAGAGCCGTCAGGCGCGCGGCGAGTTCGAAGGCGGCGCCGGCGTGAGGAACATCGCCCCGAACAGCCCGGCCGAGAGGGCCGGCGTGAGACCGGGAGACGTCATCGTCGGCCTGAAAG
>JACCSM010000582.1 GCA_013698525.1 Rubrobacteraceae bacterium | reverse complement strand
CGCCCATGTCGAAGGTGAGGAGGTTCCTATATCCACTCTTCTCAGCCACGTAAGCCGCCCCGACCACGCCGCCCGCCGGCCCTGATAGCACGCAGGCCGCCGCGCTCTTTGCGGCTGCGGAAAGCTCCGTCACGCCGCCGGAGGACTGCATCACCAGCGGCTTCGGCATCCCCGCGCCCTCGACCTCGCCTCCGAGGTTCGAGAGATACGCGGCGAGCTTCGGCCCGAGATAGGCGTCCGCTACCGTGGTCGAGAACCGCTCGTATTCCCTGAACTCGGGCAACACCTCGCTGCTGAGGGAGACGTGTACATCCGGCAACTCCGCCCGAATCACCTCTCCGATCCTTTTTTCGTGATCCGGGTGCGCGAAGGCGAAGAGCAGGCACACCGCCACGGCTTCGACCTCCGCATCTTTCAGGGCGGATACTGCTCTCTCCAAGCTCTCTTCGTCGAGGGCTTCGATCTCGCCTTCCGGTCCCATCCGTTCGCGGACGGTGAAACGCAACTCGCGGGGGACGAGGGCTGGGGGACGGTCCATCGCCAGGTCGTACAGAGAAGGTCTGTTCTGGCGAGCAATCTCCAGCACGTCCCGGAAGCCCTCGGTGGTGACGATGGCGGTCTTCGCGCCCCGGCGCTCCAGCAGGGCGTTGGTGGCGACCGTCATGCCGTGGGCGAAGGCGGTGACGTTGTCAGCCTCTATCTGCGCTGCCCGGACGCTGTTCATCACGCCCTCGGACTGGTCGCGGGGGGTGGATGGAACTTTGGAGGTAATGAGCCTTCCGCCGCCGAGGGCAACGAGGTCCGTGAACGTGCCGCCCACGTCCACACCGAGGCGGGTCTCGCTCAAGAGAGCGCCCCCGCAGGTAGGACGATGTCCTCGGATCTTTGCAGCGAGACCTCCAGCGCCAGCTCGACGGCCCGCAGCATAAGGTCCAGCGACATGCTCGGCGCGCCGCCTTCGGCCCGCGCCGCCTGCTCGGGCAGGTAGGGGACGTGGATCAAGCCCGCCCTGTACCCGTGCTTCCCGGAGAGGTGCAGCGAGTGGTAGAAGGTCTGGTTGCATACGTAGGTTCCGGCGGTGTTGGAGACGTACCCAGGGAGTCCTGCCTCGTTCCAGGCGGCCAGTACGGCTTTTATGGGGAGGGTCGCGAGGTAGGCGGCCGGGCCATCCTCCACGACGGGAACGTCGGTCGGCCGGTGGCCTTCGTTGTCGGGGATGGGGAAGTCGAGGACGTTGACCGCCACGCGCTCCAGGGCGAGTATGCTCCGTCCGTTGGCGAGCCCCAGCGAGATGACCAGGCCGGGGCGATGGAGGAAGACCGCTTGCCGGAGCGCTTCCGGAGCGCCGGCGGCCGTCACGGGAAGGATCACCCCGACCACCCGACATCCGGCTGTGGAGGTGTCATTCAGGAACCGGACGACCTCGGCCGTCGGGTTCTTGTCGCCTTCCCCGAAGGCTTCGAAGCCGGTTAGGAGGACGGTGGGGTTGGCGGGAGCGTCCTCCATCATCTCCCCCTGTTTTCGACCGCCACCGGGGTCGGGCCTTCGGCCTGCTTCTTGCAGAGTTCGCCGCAATTGGGCTCGGCGGCGCAGCACACGGAGCAGATCGGCCCTTCGAGGAAGGGGCAGCGGACGAACTCGGCGAGCTCGAAGCGCTTGGCGCACTTCACGCACGGTTGCGTGGGGGCCTCGGTAGAGGCGGTCAGCACCTCCGTCTCGGCGCCGGCGCCGAACTTCGGCAGGTTAGGGTCCACGTTCTCGGCCACGGTGGGCGCCGTGTAGTAGCGACCTTTCGTAGCGTAGGCGATAACGGGGACCGCGGCGAACGCCAGGGCTCCCGAGACATACGGGGCCAGGGTCTTGCCCAGGGGCCCGAAGAGGCCGAAAGCCATGGGAAGCGCGATCAGCAGAGCGAAGATCAGGGCTCCGATGCCGACCGGGTTGTACTTGTAGGTCTGGGAGCGCTTATAAGGATAGTCGCGGGGGGAGAGGCCGAGGAGGCGTTTGTTTATCAGGACGTCGGAGACGACGGCCATGATCCAGGCCATGACGAACACCGCCTCGAAGGTGAGGACCTGGGTGAGGTTCTCGTAGATGCCGCCGAACATGAGGCCCGTCGAGAGTACGGCGGTCAACACCACCCACCAGTGGCGGCCAGGGGCGAAGTGGAAGACCCTGGCGAAGAAGTTCGCGTAGGCCAGCGAGCCCGAGTAGGTGTTCATGACGTTGATCCTGAGCTGTGTTACCACGACGAAGAGCACCCCCCAGAACCCGAGCAAGGCGGCGAGGTAGGTGCCCGGGTCGGTCTCGCCTCCGAGCCGCAGCGTGAGCCATGCCCCTAGCATCGTGACCCCCAGGAAGGTCGCCGCCTCGAAGCCGAACCCAAGGGCTAGTGCGCCTACCCGCCGCTGTGACGGCGGGATAAACCGGCCGATGTCGGCGCAGATCGTCGCGTTAGTTATGAGACCTAGCAGCGCCGCCCCGAGCTGCAGGAGCGGTGGCCCGGCCTCCGGGCTCACGGGGTTCGTCGGCTCGAAGCTCCAAAAATTCGTGCCCCCTCCGTTGCTAGCGACCAGAACTATCGTCCACACGAGGAACCCGGCGAACAGGGGAATGGTGGCCCACATGATCCAGTTCATCGCCGTCAGGCCGTACCAGGTGAGGGGGATAAAGACGAGGCCGATGATCGCGTAGAGGAGGGTCAACGGTATCGCCTCGTAGTAGGCGTGGATGGCGTTCGCCACAATAGAGCCCTCGAAGGCCGAGAACATCAGGAAGTTGAATGAGTAGATCAGGGAGGTAAAAGCGGAGCCCATAAAGCCGAAACCGGCGCCGCGCGTGATCAGGTCGCTGTCCAACCCCGTCATGGACGAGACGGACGTGAAAAAGTACCCGACCGCCCCGATGAACAACGTGCCGAAGATCATGCCGATGAGCAGGTTCCTGGTGCCGTAGGACTGGGCGAGCTGGCCTCCGAAAGCGAGGAAGAACATCGCGGTCGAGATGCCGAGCATGACGCCGAGGAGGGAGATCCAGGACCACCTACGGTACCCTAGGGGCACGAAGCGAAGCGCGTAGTCCTCGCGCCGCTCGACCCACCGGTCCTCCCTCTCCGGCTGCGCCGTGGAAAGGTCTTCTGCTCTACCCGCGTCTCGAGCCATGCGTCAACCCTCCGGTTTCGTGGTTCTAGCTCTGCTGCTCGGTCAGGAGCCGGCGTTCTTCGGGGTCTTCCTCGTAGATGCCCTTGTGGTAGGTCGTCATTCCCGTGTTCTCGCCCCCAAGCCTCTCCATGTTCGCCCCGAACTTTTCCGTATTTGTCGAAACATAACCCGCGAAACGCCATCTGGTCAACCCTATTGACCTGGGATCCCGATGATGTGAAGTTCCGAAGATACCCGCGTATCATGTCCGGCAGCGTTTTGGTGTGGCAAAGAAGGAGGGAACCGCATGGCCGCCGTGGCGAACAGACGGGACGATGAGGCGCTGGACCCGAGAGCGAAGCACGCCATAAGGGGCGCGTTCCTGGGGTTCTTCGTTGACATATTCGACATCTATCTTCCGATAGTGGTCCTGGCTCCGGCTTTGATCTACTTCGTCTCGCCCCAGATAGGCGGGACCGCGA